>NZ_JADEXF010000120.1 GCF_015207245.1 Nostoc cf. edaphicum LEGE 07299 | reverse complement strand
TAAGAGACAGATTTTGGGGGGTATTTTGCTAGATCCAGAAGCGATTAGTCGAGTTAGCGATCGCCTCCTTCCCGAAGCTTTTTACATTAGCGCCCATAAAGATATTTATCAGGCAGCTGTGAGGCTCCACACCCAAGGTAAACCCACAGATTTGCTTTCAGTCACAAGTTGGCTAACTGACCATGAGATGCTTACCCGCATAGGCGGTAGAAATAAACTAGCAACTCTGGTAGACCGCACAGTGTCAGCCGTGAATATCGATGCCCTCGCAGGGTTGGTGATGGAAAAATACCTGCGGCGGCAGTTAATTAAAGCTGGCAATGAAATTGTACATCTTGGTTACGAGACAGAAACCGAGTTACCAACTGTTTTAGATCAGGCAGAACAGAAAGTATTCGGCGTAACTCAAGAACGTCCCCAATCAGGTTTAGTCCATATTTCTGATACTCTAATTAATAATTTCCAGGATATCGAGGATCGAAATCAAGGCATCGCCTTACCTGGTATTCCCTGCGGATTTTACGATTTAGATGCAATGACCAGCGGCTTTCAGCGTTCTGATTTGATTATTATCGCGGGCCGCCCATCAATGGGGAAATGCCTTAGCCATGATTCAGAAATAGTTTTGGCAGATGGAACAATTACCACAATTGAAGAATTATATAAACAACGTTATGGCTCATTATTGACGCTAAACAACGACTGGAAATTTACCTTTACTCAACCCTGTGCATTTGTAGATGATGGTATCAAACCAGTTTTTCGGGTAACAACTCGCTTAGGTAGGTCTATTGAAACTACAATCACTCACCCATATTTGACTGTTAAAGGCTGGCAAAAATTAGAAAATCTGACAGTTGGCGATCAGATTGCTGTTCCGCGAAAAATAAATGTATTTGGTACAGAAACCATCCGTGAGTGCGAAGTAAAATTATTAGCATACTTAATTGGCGATGGTGGCTTAACTAACTGCACTCCACGATTTACAAATAGTAATCCGTTATTGCAAGCAGAATTTTCTCAAGCAGTTGCTGATTTTGTTGGTTTAAAAATTCGGTGGCAAGATTCTCAAGGTACACGCACACCATCACTTTGTATACGTGGAGATTTGGAATTTATTGCTATTCAAAGACAGATTTTTGCTGAAAGTTTTAAACTAGCGATTCAATCGCAGTCATTGACAGGAAAAGAAATAAGCCAATTAGTTGGAGTCAGTCCTACTTTACTTTGCGCTTGGAAGCAAGGAGAGTGTGTACCAAATTTAGAAACTTTTGAGCTATTATGCGAAATTTTACAATTAGAGTCAGAAGAGTTTGTATCTCATGGATTTGCCTGCATGAGCAAATCTCGGAAGAACTCGCTAACACTTTGGTTAGAAAAATTAGGTTTGTGGGGCAAAGATGCTCATTCTAAAACTATCCCAAACATCATTTTTAAATTAGAGCGATCGCAAATAGCCTTATTCCTTAATCGTCTCTTTGCTACTGATGGATGGGCTGCACTACTTACTAGCGGTCAATCACAGTTAGGCTATGCAACAGTCAGCGAGAAACTAGCAAGACAAATTCAACATCTTTTATTAAGATTTGGCATCATTGCATCACTCAAAAAACGGTCTGTCAAGTATAAAAACACACGCAGATCAGCGTGGCAATTAGATATTACTGATGCCTTATCTATCAAAACTTTTATTGCAGAAATAGCTATCTTTAGTAAAGAAGAAGCAATAGCAAAAGTTGCAGATGCAATATCTCAAAAAAGATATCAAACTAATCGTGACTTGATACCTGTAGAGATTTGGGAACAAATAGCAGTAGCAAAAGGCAATGAAACTTGGAGTAGTTTAGCCAGACGGGCTGGTATTCAAGGCTATACAAATATGCATGTTGGTAAACGTGCTTTAAGGCGAGAAAGACTTTGGACACTAGCTACAGCTTTAGATAATTTACCACTTCAACAGTTAGCAACCAGTGATATTTATTGGGATGAAATAGTTGCGATTGAGTCCCTGGGTAACAAGCAAGTTTATGACTTAACAATTTCAGAAACACACAATTTTGTTGCTAATGATATTTGTGTACACAATACAGCATTTTGCTTGAACCTTGCTCATAACATTGCTGCTTCTTATAAATTACCAGTTGCTTTTTTCAGCTTGGAAATGTCCAAAGAGCAATTGACGCAACGTTTATTAGCTAGTGAAGCGCAAATTGAAAGTAGTTATTTGCGAACTGGGCGTCTGAGTCAAACGCAGTGGGAACCTTTAAGCCGTGCTATTGGTATCCTTTCCGAGATGCCAATTTATATTGATGACACGCCGAATATTACAGTTACACAAATGCGTAGTCAGTCAAGAAGACTGCAAGCTGAAATAGGAACTGAATTAGGATTAATTGTAATAGATTACCTGCAATTGATGGAAGGAGCAGGTGATAATCGCGTACAAGAATTGTCAAAAATTACGCGTCAACTCAAAGGTTTAGCGCGGGAATTATCTGTACCAGTAATTGCTTTATCTCAGTTGAGCCGAGGGGTGGAAGCACGCACTAATAAACGCCCGATGTTATCTGATTTGAGAGAATCCGGTTGTTTAGCAGGCGATAGTCTGGTGACATTAGTAGATAGCGGACTGCAAGTACCAATTAGGGAATTAGCAGGTAAATCTGGTTTTGCAGTTTGGTCATTGAACGAAGCTACAATGCAGCTAGAAAAGGCAATTGTTAGCAATGCTTTTTCTACTGGTGTAAAGCGTCTGTTTACTTTAACGACTCGATTGGGTCGAAAAATCCGTGCCACAGGTAATCACAAGTTTTTAACAATTAATGGCTGGAAAAGACTTGATGAATTAACTCCTAAACAACATTTATGTTTACCAAGACATCTCCCCAGTCCTGCTAAACAAACCATGACTTATGCTGAAGTCGCATTATTAGGGCATTTAATTGGCGACGGTTGCACATTATTGCCACGTCATGCCATACAGTACACCACTAGAGAGATAGATTTAGCTCAGAATGTTGCTTTTTTGGCAAGAGAAGTTTTTGGAGATTCAATTGTTCCTAGAATTTCACCTGAGCGTGGGTGGTATCAAGTTTATTTATCCGCAGCACAGAATCTAACTCACCGTGTGAGAAATCCAATAGCCAAATGGCTAGACTCTCTCGGTGTTTTTGGTTTAAGGTCTTATGAAAAATTTGTACCTCAAGAATTGTTCTCACAACCCCAAGAGTTAATAGGTTGCTTTCTAAGACACCTTTGGAGTACAGATGGCTGTATAAAATTGGTTGCAGGAAAAAACTTAAGACCTATTGCATATTATGCAACGAGTAGCCAGAGACTAGCTTTTGATATACAGACACTTTTGTTAAGACTTGGCATTAACGCAACACTCAGGACAGTTGCTCAAGTTGGGAAAGGTAGAAATCAATATCATGTAATAATCACTGGTAAGCCCGATCTGCAATTGTTTATTATTCATGTTGGAGCAGTTGGAGAATATAAGCTACGTTCACTCCAAGATATTTTCCAACACTTTGAAAACAGTATTCACAACCCTAATAGAGATATAATTCCGAAGGATGTTTGGAAAATAGAGGTTATACCTGCGATGCAAGCTATTGGCTTCACCACACGGATATTACAAGCCTCCATTGGAGTTTCGTTTTGTGGGTCTACTCTTTACAAAGTAAATTTAAGTCGAGAAAGAGCTTTAAAAATCGGCAACATTGTCCAATCATCTAAACTGGTTACTCTTGCCAAAAGTGATGTTTATTGGGACGAGATACTTTCAATTGAATATAGCGGTGAGGAAGAAGTCTTTGATCTTACAGTTCCTGGTTTGCATAATTTTGTTGCGAATAATATCATTGTCCACAACTCAATAGAACAAGACGCGGATTTAGTAATAATGTTGTACCGCGACGAGTACTACTCTCCCGATACTCCCGATCGCGGCATTGCAGAAGTAATTATAGCTAAACATCGCAACGGCCCTACAGGTACTGCGAAACTTTTGTTTAATCCACAATTTACAAAGTTTCAAAATTTAAAAATTTAGCCATTGAATTGGGGACTGGGAATGGGAGACTGGGAGAAGCCAATGCCCAATGCCCAATGCCCAATGCCCAATGCCCAATGCCCAATGCCTTAGTTTTTACTTAACTCCCAGCAATTCCACTTCAAAAATTAGAGTTGCATTGGGTGGAATCACGCCACCAGCACCACGAGCGCCATAGCCTAAATCAGATGGGATGATTAATCGACGCTGGCCGCCTACTTTCATGGTGCTAAGTCCTTCATCCCAACCTTTGATTACCTGTCCAGCACCGATTTTAAAGCTGAAGGGTTGGCCGCGATCGCGTGAACTATCAAACTGAGTACCATTTTCTAGAGTGCCGACATAGTGAACTTCAACCGTTTGTCCGGGTTTAGGAGTCTCCCCAGTCCCCTCTTTTAACTCGACATACTTTAATCCAGAGGGAGTGGTTACGGCATTAGCATCAGACATAGGATTACTCGCAATTAAGATATTGTTTTCAGTTACAGTTGTGGATACTGGCGGCGTTTGGGTGAACTCGGCAGCAATGGCAGTATTTTGTTTACTGCCTACTTGCCCCACAACCAAAAGCACAACACACACCAGCATGAACGCCACGCTGAGGAAAATTGGTTTCAAAATCAGTTCTCCTTACTTAAGTATCCTGGCAAAAAGATTACCAACAGGACACATTTAGTTTAAATCAGAAAGGGCATTCTAACGCCAAAGCTTATTTTCTAAATCGCGCAATTGCCGCTCTAAACGGTCAATTCTACCCCTCAGTTCGTCCACTTCCGACTGGCGAGCCACCCCCAAATCCTGCATCATATTTCGCATTTGCCGTTGCATTTGCACATCGAAGTTTCCCTGTTCTGACTTTAACTGCTGGGCAATATCATCTATTACCGCCTTGGCTTGCTCAGGATTGAGCTTACCGTCTTTGACTAAATCATCGCTGACTTGCCGCAATTTTTCTGCGACTATAGACGTTGTGCCAAGACCCACCATCATTAGCTGTTGCAACCAGTTGTTGTTATCCATACTCCCTTCCTTTTATCTTATTAGCCAGCCGACCCTTGCTTTTGAGTTTAGGCAATCAAGCTTCTTAAAGCGTAGTTATTCTAGCCTACAGCTCTATTTTGGCAAATTGGCAAGCACAAAGATAAGGATCAAGGGGCGTGATTATACAACTCCTCAAGTTTAAGGTTGCCCAAATTTACCTATTTTGCGATGTCAGAGGTAATTTCCTATAAATACAAAGCTCACACTCACAGCAAAGGGTGAGTGTGAGCAGTTCATGAGAAGATTTTATCTAGGAGGAGGCACAAGTTTAGACAACAGCGATCGCTGAATATCTGAGATTGATCGTTAAAGAAGAAGTTAAATTTGTGTACGCCATTTCTGAAAAGCGATCTCGTAATCCTCTGATTTACTCTGATAAACACTCCACCAATGAAAAAATAGTCCTAATCCCCATCCTAATACTGGGAAAATAGCCCAAAAATAACTAGGACTAGTGATTAAATTTAAAAGAATGAGGAATAAATTCACCGCTAGGAAAGAAACAAAGTTTGACCAAAAGGCTCTGCGTCGGAAAGTATTAAATGTGTGTCGTGAATGTTCTTCTTCTTGTTGAGCTAACCACTTTTGTTCAGTTGTTTCCAAAATATTAGAAGAAATACCTAACTCAGATGCCATTTCTAAAAGCTGTTCTCGTGAAAATTCACCTTTGTCTTTACGAGTGAGTGCTTTTTGCAGGATTTGTTCTACATCTTCGGAATCGTAAGTCATTTTAATCACCTTATAAGTTTGTGTGTAAATGCGCCTTTGATTTGACGAAATTATCGATCGGCTTCGTTCAATTCAATTAGCAAATGCATCCGCATTTTGCACCCAATACTTAGTTATATTCACAACACTATTATTTTCTCACAATTGATTTAGGGCTACTGTATTTGTCAATACCTCTATAATTGCTTTGATAAGAGCGATCGCTGTTACGACATTAAGCCAAAGATTGTCATTATTGAGTAAAGAAGGCTGGTAGCTCAAATCCATGCAAAGATTCAACTACATATTGCTGCCTCAATCGAGTCAACATCACTGAAATCACTCTTTTTAATTTCCAAAAATATTAAATTTAATGGAAGATTTAAGATATCAGCAGAGGTATACGCTACCTAGTAGTCTGTCAAGTTTGATTTGATCGGTTCGTAGTTTGTGCTTTAGCGTTAACTAGAAAACAATCCGCATCCCTCAATTATTTCTTGACAGACTACAAGTGGGAATGCGTCAATAGAGGACTCAATCAATGGGATATGTAATTGCTACTGCCAATATGAAAGGTGGCGTTGGTAAAACCACCCTCACCGTCAACTTAGCTACCTGTTTAGCTAAAAATCATGGCAAGCGGGTGCTGGTTCTTGATTTGGACAGCCAAATTAGCGCCACACTCAGTTTGATGTCGCCTTTAGATTTTGCCAAGCTTCGTAAACAAAGTAAGACATTTAGGTATCTGATAGACGAAGTTATCAATCCAGACCCCCAAGCAAAACTTACAATTCAGGATATTATTCAATCCCAGGTTTGTAATCTTCCCGGACTAGATTTATTACCGGGAGACATCGATTTATATGATGAATTTGTTGTTTCAGAAATGCTGCATCAACAAGCTACTGCTTTGGGTGAACAGGACTTTGAAACGATTTGGAATCGTTTTGAAAGAGTTTTAATTAATAACATCTTAAAACCAGTACGTCAAGAATATGATTTTATCCTTCTCGATTGCGCCCCTGGCTATAATCTATTGACTCGTAGTGCTTTAGCCGCCAGCGATTTCTACATACTTCCTGCGAAACCAGAACCATTATCTGTAGTAGGTATTCAACTGCTAGAAAGACGGATTGCCCAATTAAAAGATAGTCACGGACATGAAACCAAGATAGATATAAAAATGTTGGGAATTGTATTTAGTATGTCCAGTGCTAACCTGCTCACTGGCAGATACTATAAACAAGTAATGCACCGCGTTGTAGAAGATTTCGGTGTCGAAAAAATTTGTAAGGTACAAATACCTGTTGATGTCAATGTTGCTAAAGCTGTTGATAGTTTTATGCCAGCTGTTTTAATTGCTCCCCAATCAGCAGGTTCAAAAGCTTTCTTGCAATTAACTCAGGAGTTGTTGCAAAAGCTATAACCCTACTGAATCATTGATGAATAACATAATGTCTGATTTATTAAATTAGAGATATGAATTGTAAAGACGCAGCACTGCTACGTCTTTACATGGGTTTCAGGCAATGAATAACTAATTTCTGGAGATGTCTATTAAATGAGTTGGGAAATCTGAACCTTTCGATTTTAACTAAGGTTAACTAAGGTTTGAAGAAAGAGAATTTCTATTTACTCTACGATAAACAAGCTACGTAGAAAAAATCTCAAATCTCAAAGTTAAAATTCTTTCTTGAAGAAAAATGCTTTAGGCATGGAGTAAATCTAAAATCTAAAATCTAAAATTCACAATTCAGTGACAGATGAGTTATCCTTTCCTAAAGATCAGCAGTTATACTGAAGCTATAATCGGTGAGATTCAGCTATTGAGTGAAAAGGTCAGTAAATCTCACTAAGAAACAATGGTTAGTAACGATTCTGCACGGGCACAGAACAATCAGCACTTGCTAATGCGCCTACCAAGGACTCTGAGTTATCTCGAAACCTGGGGCTTCGGGTTAACTGGTCATGTTGGATGGATTGGTACTGCTCCTATCATTCATGCAGCGTTAGGGCCGAAAGCTATCTTAGTTTGGTTTTTTGGCACAATTATTTCCTT
>NZ_JADEXF010000119.1 GCF_015207245.1 Nostoc cf. edaphicum LEGE 07299 | reverse complement strand
ATTGATAAATGTGGAAATTTTAACTGAAGGAACGGATTTACCTAATGTACAAAC
Organism: Nostoc cf. edaphicum LEGE 07299; assembly: GCF_015207245.1. GTDB lineage: Bacteria > Cyanobacteriota > Cyanobacteriia > Cyanobacteriales > Nostocaceae > Nostoc > Nostoc edaphicum_B. The sequence continues at coordinate 7,822 of NZ_JADEXF010000119.1, read as the reverse complement.
TGTTTTTCTCACACGACCTACTACATCCACAATACTAATGACACAAATGATTGGTCGAGCTTTGCGTGGGCAAAAAGCAGGCGGGACAGAAAAAGCCTATGTAGTTAGTTTTATTGATGAATGGGAAAACAAAATTAACTGGGTGAACCCTAAAAAGCTTGACGGTCGAGGCGGTGAATTTAATGAAAAAGACATTTTATCAAGTAATAGAATTGCTCGGCTCATATCTATTGATATGATTGAAGAATTCGCTCGTATCATGGATGATTCAATTGATACGACTGGTGTAGAAGAACTACAGTTTTTAAAGAGAGTTCCTCTTGGAATTTATCGTTTTTCCATTCTCGAACCGTCTGAAGGATATGAGCCTAAACCTACCAACTATGATGTGTTGCTATATGACGACACAGAAGAGGCATACGACAACTTTGTACATGATTTGAAAATTCTATTTCAAAGTATTGATTTACAAGACAGAGAAATATTGACTGAAGCAGAACTTCAATACCTTTTGCAAACTGCAAAGCAAATTTATTTTCCTAATTATCAAACTTTACTTGGTTATAGAGATGAAGATGTAAAAAATATCTTGCGTTTCTATGCTCAGAATGAAAATGAACAAATACCAGATTTTCTAGCCTTCAGCGAGAGGCGGAAGTGTGATCTATCTATTGTAGCAAGACATATCTACGACAATTCATTAGGAGGTAGAGCAAAGTCTGACTACATCGACTCTCTTTGGAATGATAGAAATTCTTTTTGGCAAGTTTTATTTAATGACGAGAAGCTATATTTCTGGAAACAGTTGGACATTGAAACTCTTAAGATTGAAGGGCTATACCCTAATGCTGTAGTATCAATACCAACTGTAATTCCTGACACTGTACCAATAGAGAAGTTAACTCTATATGAAATCAAAGAGCGAGATATTGTTGAATACAGAAAAATTAAAAATGCTGTATTCGCCAAGCACACAGATGCAAAAGGGTTTATAACTTGTGCAATCAGTAAAGTTAAAACTCAGATGCGGAAAGATTTCCAAATCGATCACATTAAACCTATGTCTGAGGGTGGTTTAACTACCATAGATAATCTGCAATTGCTAACACGTAAAGCTCATATAGAGAAAACTCGTATAGAGAATACAAGACGATAGTCTTTGAAGGATATATCTATATCCGTAAGTAATCTAAATCTTTCTGGTTTGGCAAGTTTAAAATATATGGTGTCACTCAAAAGAAACTTATGACCTTAACTTTGAACTTGCCACCAGAATTTAGAACAGTATCTTGCACAAGAAGCTAAACAGCAAGGGCTTTCTGTGGAAACATATACTTTGCAGATTTTGCAAGAATACATTTTGCCGAAAGAGAAACACTCTAAGTTGATATAGGCTGCTTTTCTTACGCTTCTCCTGCTTGCCTCAATTCATGCCACTGTTCTGCAATGCCTTACTCCCTACTCCTAACTCAGCATGACAATCTTCTACCGAACTGCGTTGTCGCATGGCACTAACTAAAGTCTCGTAGCTAGACCAATTTTCTTGCAGTAAAGTTTTTGCTTGGAGGGCATGAAACCGCAGTTTTTGCTCATAAACTGATTCAGAAAAGCCTAACATTGTCAATACTCCTATCAGCTTGCTTTTATCATCAGTTCCACCCTCAGCATTATTAAAAACCAGGGTTTCAGCAGCAATACCGGCCATCCAAACAGTGCAGTAGCGGTCTAGCATTTGGGCGCTGATTTTACCTACTTCTAATTGAGATGCTAATTCGCCATCATCAAAGCTGACACCGCCTTGTCCAGGTTGCCCCTGTTTCCAGGCTTCCCAAGCGCTGAGTGTGTAGCCAGTAACGGGAATACCCAACAGGTAAGCAACCAAGAAATGTCCTGCTTCGTGATGGACAATGCGATCGCGGTGTTCTTTTGAAAAACCAGCAATCCAATCTACAAAGATAGTACCACCCTTGCCTTGCAGGCTGAAGCTATCTAATGTCGCTATGCCTAAGATGGTGAAGGTAGCAAGTGCTGGTACTGCCGGAGATAAGTTGAGGAATGGCCCCACCAGTACCGATAGGGTCATGAGAAAGATAGATATTGCAACTAAATTTAGGCTAGTTTGGCTCATTGAGAGTTTTCTGAGAATCTGCTTAATCTTTCTTTATTATGAGGCGAGCGCACAGCTTTTGTATCAAGCGAGTTGTAGCGATCGCCTAATTTTTTCATTTCACAGCTAATTAAATTACTGGCTTAATAACAGATGTTTTCTCTATCACTAGAATGATGGCTGCTTTTCCAGTCGCAGACATAATGTGACCTTAGTAGGTATAAAAAAATAGGAGATGAATGTGACTGAACAATTCAAAAAAGGCGATCGCGTTGAATGGAACACTTCACAAGGTAAGACAACTGGCAAAGTAGTAAAGAAGCTCACTTTACCCACAGATATTAAAGAACACCATATTGCTGCAAGTGAAGATAACCCTGAGTACTTAGTTGAAAGTGATAAGACAGGAAAACAAGCTGCTCACAAGCCTGATGCTCTTAAAAAAGTAGAGGAGTAATGCTTAGTCATGAGTAAAGATGTTAAAGCGGTGATTGACGAGTTTCATCAAGCTGTCAATATGACACCTAAAGAACTAGAGTCTTGGCTAGATACGGATGAGTCACAAAGTGTCGGACAAAAGGATGGCGACGATGAGTCAATCGGCCATAAATCTGGACGGCGTATCATCCAACTATTGCAGAAAAAGGATGATTACACCGACGATGATCTTTCGCACATGAAGAAAGTTATTAGTTACGTCCATCGTCATATTGCACAGCAGCCATCGGGTGATTTGGAACACACACGCTGGTGCTATTCTTTGAAGAATTGGGGACACGATCCAATTAAGTAAAGTACTTTGTAGCCCGCCATTTAGGTGGGCAAATTCCTGCGATCGCAGCCTTTGTTAAGAACTGAAGCCTGTAAGGAAGGCGATTAAACAATAGTGCATTTACTGAGAATGATTTCTAGCCCGTTCTGTACCTGCTCAAGTTCTTCGTGCTTTTGGTAAATCCACATCTTTTCAGCCTCACGTTGTTCCAGGGTTTCGTTGTGAGCCTTTTCCTGCTGTTCTAGGAGATTTTCATAAAGTGCGATCGCTTGTGCTATTACTCGACTAGTTGATTCAACTCGGTTTTCAAAGACTGAGCCAATAATTTCATCAAACTTCGCAGGTGTAGCATTAACAGCAGTCAATCTGCATCAGACATTGAAATTAAGAAAAGAAGTAGAGCAATTAAGGGTGGAGGTCAAAAACGGTTTTATTGACTTGAAACAAGCCTTAAAAGACCAAGGAGTAGAAATTAGACAAATAATCGAACAAGTAGCCCAAGATATCAAATTTGAACAACATCGCACAGCTTTAGTAAGGGCGTATGGAGTGTTTATCCAGGCGATGAACCGCTTCGTTCAGCGATGCAATTGCAAGATTTCAGCCGGAGAAACGCTGAGATTGATGGCGTTAGAGGAATGTTATTTGCAGCTTTAGCAGATTACAGCAATCCGCATCTACTGGAAGAAACCTGTGCGGCTGGTCAACTACGCAGACTTGAATGTGCTTGGGCAATTGAACAGGCAATTGTTGCAACTTATCAAGTGCAGAATGAGGTTTCAGCAGTGAGCGATCGCCTCATCCTACTCCAAGATAAAATTTGTCAAGATGCTCTCACTGTGATTAATCGCTGTGAATCACATGATGAGCTTGATTTTCTCTTTCCCGAAATTATCCGCATTAAAAATCACGATTTAGCAGTATTGGATTCGTGGCAAAATCATGTTGATTGGATGCAATCGCTTCCTTCATCAGAATTAAAACTTTTAAGTAGCGCTGATTTTAATAGTCTAGATACTCACAACTCTACAATCAATTTAGCTGAACCACCAGAACAATTAATCTATGAGAGTTTAGCCGAAAAGTCTCATTTTTATTCGCTTCGTGACCAGCTGCTATTTCTCTTTGAGCCTGAACTACGTCGAGAGTACGAATTTTATATTAGTGAACAAGCTGGAATTACTGGTTATAAAACATTAGTTACATCTAATTTGCAACAGGCATCAGACCTAACTGTTGGTAATCTTTATTACTACTTTAAAATCAGAGATGAATCGAAAGATGAGACAGAGTTAGTATCAGCTAACTAAAACAGCTACGGCAATTCTTGAAATAAGTCTTTTTGTAAAGTCCGCCTACGCGGACTTTGTTTGTATATAGTAATCCTATATGAGTTGTGGTAAATCTAGATAATGCAATAACTATTAATAGGTAAAAAACGAGTCAAACTAAATTAACCCCTGAAGAGTGAAAGTAAAATAAAATTATCCTCCACTTAAACCCCATCATGGCTATCCCAGAACTCGAACAACAACTCCTTCAGCTTTCCCCCAACGATAAACTGTATATTATCCAATTCCTTGCCCAAAGCCTGACCACACACAACACCTACCCAGACCAACCCACCAAACTCTCAGAATTCTTCCGTCAATCCCCCTTGGCTGAACTCACCGAAGAACTCGACCTTAGCCGAGGCTTGACATTGCTAAAAACCCTCATTGAGTCCCTAGAACCAGAAACCCAAATTGAAACTCCAGAATATCCTCTGACTAAATTCTATGGATGTATCCAAGATGAAACATTCTTTCGCCATCCCCAAGGACAACAACAAGAACGCGAACCCATCCTGTGAAATTTCTGCTAGATACTAACACTTGCATTATCTATATGCGTGGTAAAAATTTCACCTTAAAGCAGAAATTAGAAACCACTACTACTAAAGATATTGCCGTTTGCTCAATCGTCAAAGCTGAACTATTTTATGGCGCAATCAAAAGTGCCAATCCAGAACGTAATCTTACCTTACAGCAAGAATTTTTAGCTCAATTCATATCACTACCGTTTGACGATCTTACAGCAATGACATTTGGAATGATTCGATCTCAGCTAGAAGCATTAGGCACTCCAATTGGAGCTTATGATTTACAAATTGCCGCCATCGCGCTGACAAATAATTTAACCCTTGTTACCCATAACACCAGAGAATTTAAGCGGATTAATAACTTGTTGATTGAAGATTGGGAGATAGATAATTGACAAACGACTGGCTAGAAAACATTATACAACTTTCTGCGTAGGCGTAGCCCGCACTTCGACAAAGCTCAGTGACCACCGTAGGCATCGCTCTCTTGCATTCCTTGGGGTATAAAATCGATTACTCAAAAACTACTGTTCTATTACCATAGACTAATACACGATTTTGTAAGTGCCTAGACGTAGCCCACACTTCTCTAAGAGAGGCTGCGCCCTAAGCGTAGCTATGCCGCAGGCTTTACGGCAAGCTACTTCGGCTGCGCTCAGTACAAGTCAGTGACCACCGTAGGCGATCGCATCAAAGGCTGGCTCCACATGCCAGCCCGATCTAAAAAAGCCTTAAACCTATTGAACTCGCTCTACTTTCCCTTGATTAGGCAACTCAAACGAGACTGTTGATATGATTGGGGCATTTGGGTTAGACACAGTAGGCCCAGTCTCTGGAGATGGAGCCAGTAGTCGATAGTCACTACGCCAACGTTGATGATTGAGGTCACAAACAACATAACCGCGTTGTCTACCATTAAAATACTTTACCCACGGACTTTCTGGTAAAGCCTTCTCAATCCGGTCACTAGCGCCAAAGCCTGAGGTAATCGATGTGCCAACAAATTCAGTACCGACTGTAGCAGAGTTAGGGTTATTGTAATTAGCTTTCAGGTCGCTTACCCAACTGGAGTGTGTGTCACCAGTAATGACAACTGGGTTGGCTGGCTGACGTTGAGCAAGAAAGTTGAGAATACGGCTGCGGGCAGCTACATAGCCGTCCCAAGCATCAATATTAAAGGCAGTCTCAGGGCCTGCTGTCCAGTCGTGCTGGGTAAAGACAACTTGTTGAGCAAGAACATTCCAACGTGCCCCAGAGCGCTCTAGATTGCGGAACAACCACTGCTCTTGTTCAGTACCAGTCATAGTGGCATTTGGATCAAAAGCTTCTTTACAGCGTGGTTCAATAGTGTCATTACAAGGTTGGTCGCTACGATATTGACGAGTATCGAGAACATTAAATTCAACCAAGTTACCAAAGTTTAAGCGTCGATACAGCTGCATATCAATGCCTCTAGGTTTGGAAAAATCCCGCAGTGGCATGTGTTCGTAATATACTTGGAAAGCAGCAGCACGACGAGCTAGAAAAGCTTGGCGTGATTGTTTTTCTGGATCTTGAGGGATTTCGTCTGCCCAATTATTGTCAACTTCGTGGTCGTCCCAAGTGACTATCCAAGGAAATGCAGCATGAGTCTGTTGCAGACTGGGGTCACTTTTATATTGGGCATGGCGATTGCGATACTCCTCTAGTGTCACTGGCTCTCCATTACCTTCATGAGGTCGGAGTGCATTCGCTCTCGGCGCTCCCTCGTAAATGTAATCACCGAGGTGAACCACCAAATCTAAATCTTCTTGAGCCATATTTTTATAGGCGGCGAAGTATCCTTGCTCCCAGTTTTGACAGGAAGCGAAGGCAAAGCGGAAGCGCTCAACGCGATCGCGCGGGTTAGGAGCAGTACGAGTTCGTCCAATTGGACTAACTTCATTGCCCACCCTAAACTGATACCAATACCAACGGGCGGGTTTTAGTCCCTGCACTTCTACATGTACAGAGTGTCCAAATTCTGGAGTAGCCATCTGTGTGCCACTGTGGACAACTTGCCGCATCTTTTCGTCGGTAGCAACCTGCCACTGCACTGGAACATTATATGGTGGCATCCCACCACCATTGAGTGGATCGGGGGCTAAACGCGTCCACAGCACTACATTATCGGGAAGTGGTTCACCGGAAGCGACACCCAGACTAAAGGGATAATTAGAGAATCGGGGCAGGGCTTGAACTTTGTTAGACCATTGATTAGCGATCGCAAAACCAGTTAAGGCTCCAGTCCCAATTAAAACTTGTCGCCGTTTCAGCCGACTTGATAGCAAGCGCTCAATATTGAAGTTTTGCATATTTTCCTTATGATCGCGTTTAAATCATAACGAAGTGTAACAGCGCAACTTTAATGCTTATTTGCAATCAGGTTAAGGGTTGATTATTCAAACGCAAATCTAATTTTTTACCTTAATTAACAGCGCGATTTCTGGATATGCTTGAACGCAGAAAATGCTCCTACAATTCCCAAAATTAGCAGACTGACTGTTGAACTCGTTTCGGGAATAGCTTGCACACGATCAACAAGCAACCCGGAAATTATTGTTGGTTCACCTACATCTACAACCCCAACACTTAAAGTATATTCACCATCAGTTAGTAGAGTAAAGGAAAAAGTTTTAAATCCAGTTTCTTCAAAAAAGTTGGAATTAGAACTTGTAGCCAAAAAATCTGTAGTGGTATCTGCTAATCTGAAAAATAAGTCTTGAAAATTATTACTTACAGATGCGAAAGCGAAATCATTAAAATCAGGATTGCTATTATCATAAATTGATTCATTGGTGAGGAAGTTCCAAGCAAAAGATAAGGTTTCTCCTGCTTGTGCTGTGAATGTTTGTTTGATAGCAGAACCCTCAATCGCATCTGCTAGAAAGCCCTCTCCAAAAAAGGATGATACATCTAGAAAACTCTCTAATGCGTTCTCCGCAATGCCTGTGATGTAGGCAGCAGGAGCAGCATTTCCTCCTAGAACTTCTCCACCATTTTCGTCAACGCCAACCACTTCATTATAAGCAGTTGATAGAAAAGCTTGAGAACTTCCTTCTAC
>NZ_JADEXF010000118.1 GCF_015207245.1 Nostoc cf. edaphicum LEGE 07299 | reverse complement strand
ATAACGGTCAGCGTGTCCGTTCTGACATCGTTGCCGTGTTGGAAGGCGAATATGACCTCGGCTGGTCTCGCAATGGCGATGGTTCTTTTGACCTAATCGCTGACTTGTGGGGCGTTGCTAAGAAGCACAATCAAACCGAGTTGATCAACTCAATCAACCAAAAGTATGCCGTTAACAAAACTTTGGCTGAAGTGAAACAGCGCGGTCTGCAAAACGCCAATGTCAAGTTGGTATTGCAATAACAATTTCTCTGCGCGTTCCCAAAGCTGCACGGGTTAACCATATAAGTAGCGGTTAGCCCGCTTTTTTATCGGGACTGAGATTTATTTCTCAGTCCCGATTTTTATAGTTTATTTACAGCAGTAATGTTGTTCGGGATTTTTGATTTTTGACGGCTGACAAATCACAGAGAGTGATCGCCAGTTGCAGTTTAGAAATATTCAACTTATGATTTAGACGGCGAAAGGAAAAGCAATGATTGAGTCGAGTTAAGGTTTTCGATCTACTGACATTAGGCTCTGTGCACAATACGCTGCTGAAAAAGCACGACCAAAAGTAAAAAGCCACCACGGAGTACGAGCTGCCACCAAGGAGTAATGGTTCCTTCAAGATTTAAAAGGTTGTACATCATTCCTAGTAAAAGTACACCGACTAGCGTCGGAAATACGCTCCCCTGACCCCCTGCGAGAAACGTTCCTCCCATGACGGTGGCGGCGATCGCATCCGTCTCCCAGCCAAAGGCAGCCACAGGCTGACCCGCCCCCAGACGACCTGCGAGAATAATACCAGCAAGCCCTGAAAGTAACCCGCTAAATGTGTAGACTGCTAGCTTTACTCGGTTTGGGTTCACGCCCATGAGTCGGGAGGCTTCCTCATTGTTACCAATAGCGAATATGTGCAAACCTAATCGGCTTCTGTGCAGCATAAACCAAGCTGCAAAATATAAGAGTCCAACTATCAGCACGGGTACAGGAACCCAACCAATGAACCCCCTACCCAGCCAAACAAGTCCCGATGCTGCTGAAGGTACGGCGATCGACCTCTCCTCGGTGATGCTCAACGCCAGCCCCCGTGCAGCACTGGCAGTGAATAAAGTAACAACGAACGGCTGAAGCCGCGCGCGAGACACCAAAAGACCATTGACCACACCCAGCAACGTAGTGCTAGCAATGCCGATGACGATCGCCACAAAGCTTCCTTGTCCAGCAAGCATTGCTGCGACGACACCACCCAAAGCAACCAGGGAACCCACGGACAGATCGATTCCTCCACTTAGAATCACGACAGTCATGCCCAGCGCGACGATCGCCAGCATACTGTTCTGTCGCATGATGTTCATGAGATTAACAGGTGTCAGGAACGTTTCATAACGAAAAGATGCGAAAATAGCCAAACTAAGGAGCATGAGCAGCACGCTCTGGGAGGTGATGAGCTTGCCAAGATGCCGCATACTTGCAAGCACAAGAGGCTTTGTGGCAGCCATGACGCGTTAAACCTCCTTAGTAATGTTTTTTGTCCATCGTGGAAGTTCAGGATAGTTCCAGGTTATCTTTTTTCTATTTTAGGGTGAGAACTACCTAGTACAGCACGGCGTAAATAAACCACCCCTGACGCTCGAAGACTCGCTAACGCTGCGCTAACGGGTTCGGCAGTTCCTTATGGGGGCAACCCCCATAAGGAACTGCCTCACCATTCCAAATCAACAAAACTCTTACGCTAGATTCCTTTTGACTTTCGCCTTGCGGTACTAGTATGCTTCATCTACGAAATCCTTGGCGTTGGTCACGTCGAAGAGTCTGTCTTTGAGAATAATCCGAGGAGGAATTTTCTTGCCAGCAAAATACTCTTCCATCGTGGCAAAAACGAGTGGGCCAAAACGCGGGTTTGATTCGACACTAACACCAAGCTCACCACGGATTATCGCCTCAAGTGCGGCTTTCTGACCATCAATTGAACCGACCATCACATCCTTACCAGGCTTCATACCTGCGGATTTGAGAGCCTGGATAGCACCTAGTGCCATTTCGTCGTTGTGAGCATACACTGCGGTAATGTCGGAACCTTTAGCCTGGATGATATTTTCCATTACACGCTGGGCCGCAGCCCGCGAAAAATCCGCCGTCTGCGTGGCGATGATTTTCATCTTAGGATAATTGGCGATCGCATCACGAAACCCCTTAGCCCGATCAATTGCGACCGATGAACCAGCTGTTCCGGTAAGTTCCACGATGGATGCCTTGCCATTGCTTGCCTTAGTTAGCCATTCGCCAACGCGGCGGCCTTGCGTGATAAAATCCGACCCAAGAAAGCTGACGAAATGTTCACCTGGTTTTCCCGCCGCTTCACGGTCAATGAGAAAAACCGGTATTTTTGCCGCTCTCGCTGCTTCGAGTGCGGGCGTGAGACCCTCATACTCACGTGGTGCAAGAAATATCACATCAACTTGTCGTGCGATTAGATCCTCAATGTCGGCAAATTGCTTCGATGTCTGTCCTTGGGCATCCGTCATCAAAAAATCATAAGTTTGCTTACGCTTGGCGGCCTCTTCCTTAATGCTGTTCGTTTCGGCAATGCGCCACGGACCGATGTTCTCCGTCTGCGAAAATCCGACAATTTTTTTTGTTTTTTCGCGTATACAGCCAGACAGCAAGAAAGCCGAAACAGTAATCACAACGTAGGCGCTAAATACCAAGAACTTTGGCATATAAGCTCCGATACCTGAGCATCCAAAACAGGTTTTATTCTTCATAACCCAATCATGTCTGAACGCTACATTGAGCTTATCTCAGATTTTGCCGACATTACAGAAGTATTGCTTAACGAGGGAGTAGGGAGTAGGGAAGAGGGAGTAGGGAAACCTAAGAGAGAGAAACCAGGGGATTTGATATTGACGCCAAGGCATCAGTGGCTCCGGCTCCGCACCTTGTGTGTCCGGCACTGCGTACTTCTCCACACAATTTTTTCTCTTCTTTTCCCCCTAAAAGGGGGAGGCTTCAAACCGTAAGGCGCTAACGCGAACGCCAACGAGTACAGTGTAGGCTTCCAAGACAATCCGGCTATCGCTTAGGAGACTCTTGGCTTTAAGAACGGAATGCTTACCCTTTACGCCTTGCCCTTTTCCCCACTTCTGCAAGAAGTCTAAGCGATCGCACTTTGCGCTTTTGGCATTTCCACTGCGGATTTATGCGCGGTGCGAAACCCAAAAAAAAGGGATAAGCCTAAAGCCTATCCCTAAAAAATCAATTAATTAATCAATGTATCAAGTTCCTGAAGTCCAAGAATTGATGTACTCAATTTGATCGGCAGTTAGACTATCAATCGTGATACCAATAGCCTGCAACTTCAACCGAGCAATTTCTTGATCGACTTCAACCGGAATTGAGTGCAAACCAGGTTGCAACTTACCTTTATTCTTCACTAAGAATTCACAAGCCAGAGCTTGGTTGGCAAAACTCATATCCATTACCGCGCTGGGGTGTCCTTCAGCCGCAGCTAGGTTAATCAAGCGTCCTTGTCCGAGAACGACAACTGATTTACCATTTTTCAACTTGTACTCTTCGGTGAAAGGACGAACTTCTTTGATTTCCTTAGCTTGTGCAGCCAAGTATTTCAAATCAAGTTCCAAGTCAAAGTGACCAGAGTTACAAACGATCGCACCGTCTTTCATGACATCGAAGTGTTCGCCACGAACAACGTGCTTGTTACCAGTCACAGTGATAAATATATCACCTTGAGGTGCAGCTTCAGCCATTGGCAGAACGCGGAAGCCATCCATTACGGCTTCAATTGCCTTGATGGGGTCGATTTCGGTGACGATGACGTTAGCACCCATCCCACGGGCGCGGAGGGCTGTACCTTTACCACACCAGCCATAACCGACGACAACAATGTTTTTACCAGCCAACAAAATATTGGTGGCGCGGATAATGCCATCTAGGGTTGATTGCCCAGTACCATAGCGATTATCAAAGAAGTGCTTGGTGTCGGCGTCGTTGACGTTGACTGCGGGGAAGGTGAGAACGCCTTCTCTAAACATGGCGCGTAACCGGACGATCCCAGTGGTGGTTTCTTCGGTGCTACCAATCAAATCAGCGATTTGGTGTTGGCGTTCTTGTACCAAAGTTGCAACTACATCGCTACCGTCATCAACAATAATGTTGGGGCGATGATCTAAAGCTATTTGGACGTGGCGGTTATAAGTTGCGTTATCTTCGCCTTTTTGAGCAAAGACGGGAATTTCATGATCGACGACGAGGCTAGCGGCTACGTCATCTTGCGTTGACAGGGGATTGCTAGCAATTAAAAGTGCATCTGCACCACCAGCTTTCAGAGCGATCGCCAAATGTGCTGTTTCTGTTGTAATGTGGGCACAAGCTACAAGGCGTAAACCAGCGAAGGGCTTTTCGGTAGCAAAGCGATCGCGGATTTGCTTCAAAACTGGCATTTCGCGTCCAGCCCATTCAATGCGCTGTCTTCCCAAGGCAGCTAGGCCGAGGTCTTTAACCTCGTGCTTTAATCGGGGAGAAGTTGCGGTCATCAAAAGTTACCTCAAAAAATAAAAAAAGTTACGTAAGTTTTACGCACTCTACTAGGTTATTCTACTACTGGCGATTTTTGCTTGTATGAAAGCAAATCACTAGTCAAGAATCCTCAAAACTAGCTTGACGTTTGATCGCCGGAATGTCAACTTCCTCTCTAACTTCTTCCTTTTTGTTTTATCTTTGGTAAGAGTTAAGACTCCTCTCCGTGCTATATGCTGACTTTCAGTACTTTGTCATCTCTCTAAAGATAGAAAACAAATAAAAAAACATCAAATTTTCATCAACTAAAAGGAAAACCTCAACTTTAGATAGGTACATCTACCCAAAGGAATTAAGCAGGATAGTTAAAGTAGTAATTAATAGATTTTACTCAAGGAGGTGTTTGAGTGCGCTTTCAATTTTTGGCGTTGGTTTTGCCCGCCGTAGGCATCGCCAGTTCAATGGCCATAGGCGTTGTATCTGTGCCAAAAGCCACAGCCCAGATGCCTTTTGTGCCGCAACTGCAAGCTCCCAGCAGTATTAGTAATGATTCAGATAACAGAGTTGTTTCGGGCTGGATTTATTTAGATGGTCGTCGGTTATTTCAAATAGCGGCAACAAGAACCAATTTTCCTGAGCGTTCAGAAGATATTCAAAAGAAGTTGCAGAAAATTGCCCAAAATTACTTTCAATCACCAGCAAAAACACCAGTCAATGTAGATGTTCGCGAAGTAAACGAATTACCGGTAATTTATGTCAACGGTCAATATCTGATGACCGTTACTTCTGAAGACGCTGGGCTGCGACAGGTAGATATATCGACATCGGCAAATCAAGTCGCCGAATCATTACAAGAAGACTTGCAACAAGCCAAGCAAGAAAGGCAAATTCAATCTTTAATCGACCAAGGTAAAATTGCTGGCGGCATCGGACTGGCAATGATTATTATGAGTTGGGGGGTATATAGCTGGCAGCGGCGTTCCCAAAAGAATTTGGAACATTCCATTGCCTCCCAACCCCAAAGGGAAATCTTCAACTACCCAAAATCAGCAGATCAAGCAATTACAACACAACTAAATCAACGGCAACAGCAACATGTCCAAGAAGCCAAGAGACGATTGTTTCAGCTCAGTCAAGCCGGAATTTGGGGAGGTGGAACCTTCTTTATTTTGGGTCTATTTCCCTATACACGAGGTTTTCAGGTAGCAATTCTCATAGCCGCCCAATTTCCTTTGCGATTAGGTGTCGTATGTCTGGCAACCTATGTAGCAATTCGTTTGACCTACGCTCTGATTGACCGCTTCGCCTCCACACTGATTAGCAGTGGTGCTTTCCTCACCCCAGAAAGTTCTGCACGGTTGCAACTGCGAGTTTCCACATTTTCTGGTGTCACAAAAAGTATCACTACTGCTATCTGGGTAGGAGTAGGTTTCTTGATCGCGCTGGTATCCTTGGGGATAGATATCGTTCCCTTACTAGCGGGTGCTAGTTTAGTTGGTGTTGCATTGTCTTTGGCATCGCAAAACTTAATTAAAGATGCGATTAACGGTTTTTTGATCATTTTAGAAGACCAGTACGCTTTAGGCGATGTGATTAATGTGGGAGATGTGGGAGGCTTAGTAGAAAATCTGAATCTGCGGATGACCCAACTGCGGGATTCTGAAGGACGCTTAATCACAATTCCCAATAGTGAAATTAAAGTTGTTGCCAATCTTTCTAGTCGTTGGTCGCGAGCCGATTTAACAATTCCCATCGCCTACCAAGCCGATACAGAAGAGGCTTTGAAGCTGATTGCAACTATTGCCGATAACATGAATCAAGAAATGCGATGGCAGAGTCAAATTTTGGAACCGCCGCAAGTTTTGGGAATAGATCAATTTGGCGATCGCGGTTTGATTATTCGTGTCTGGATTAAAACACTGCCCCTCAAACAATGGGATGTCGCACGGGAGCTTCGCCGCCGCCTGAAAGTTGCCCTAGACGAAGCTGGAATTTCCATCTCTGTACCTCAACAAGCAATTTGGGTCAATGACGATCAATTGTTAAATTTTTCGACTAATGGCAAAGATAATTAGAAATTTGGATTCATTACCACATTTTTCAGTTGATTAGACAAAATTCTAACTCTCCCCTTATCAAGCTACGTTGTATACACAAGTCCTAAAAACCTAGCTTGATAAAGCTTGACTCGTTCCCATGTTTTGCATGGGAACGGTTAATTATAAGCTTTGCCGGCTCTGCCTCTAATGATACATTGGGATACATTGAGTCATAAGCATAAATGTATGCATTCCCATACGGAATATAGGAAAAAGAAAATATCTAACATTAAGGCTTAATAAATCCTTATATTAATAAAAAGCTACTACGTTCCTAACCAGTCTGAAACTTTTCCTTTATTCCTTGATTTATGTTTGTCAATACCTTCATCAGACGGCCAGTGCTGACGACGGTCTGCACGTTAATCATTTTGCTGCTGGGAAGCATCTGTATACCGATTCTTCCTATTTCTCAGCTACCAGACCTTGCCCCAGTGCAAATTACTGTTAGCTCCAACAATATTGGTGCGGATGCTCAAACAACAGAAAATACTGTCACCAACATTATTGAGCGACAAATTAATGGTGTTAAAGATGTATCTTATATATCTTCTAATACGGGTAATGATGGTTCGAGCAATATAACTGTCTCCTTCCCGACTAATGTCAATAGCGATATTGCTCAAGTAAACGTTCAAAATAAAGAAGCACTGGCTTCACCTCAATTGCCAGATACTGTTCAACGAACAGGTGTGACTGTTGAAACAGCATCGAGCAGTTTGCTACTTGTCTATGGGTTTTACTCAGAAAATAATGAGTAGGACAACATTTTTATCAGTAACTATGTCGATCTGTATATTTTCGATCAGATCAAACGGCTTCCTGGTGTAGGAAGTGCCAGGGTTTTTGGGGAACGCAAATATGCCATGCGTCTCTGGCTTGATCCCAACAAGCTTGCCCAACATAAACTAACTCCGCAAGATGTGACAGCTGCCCTGCAACAACAAAATATTCAGGTGGGTGCAGGGGCGATTGGTAAGGAACCAGCACCAGATAATCAAAGCTTTGAATTTGCTTTACGGGCAACCAGTCGATTTAAAGATGCGGCTGAATTTGAGGATATGGTGCTAAAGGTAAGTCCAGGTGGCACTAGTAGCAGTACTAATAGCACCAGTAATAGTAGCATTCTAGTTAAAGTCAGAGATGTCGGTCGAGTTGAACTGGGAGCAGAGAACTATCTGGCTGATGCCAAATTCACCATCCCAGGAAATGCGCCCAAGGCAGCCGTGGGTTTGGGGATATATCAACTTCCCGGTAGTAA
>NZ_JADEXF010000117.1 GCF_015207245.1 Nostoc cf. edaphicum LEGE 07299 | reverse complement strand
ACCTCCTTCTTATTAGTTTAAATTTCTTGATTTCCGCCAATAAACAATTGTTTTTTGCTATGTTTCAACTCTTTCCAAAGAGACTTAATTTGCTCATAAGCCTCTTCCTGAGACAATTTTCCCCCTGTCTCTAGACAAGTGATGTAACTAATTTTTTGAGAGAATTCTTGGAGGTTGGAATTAAACACTAAGTTCTCTGGCTGAAATTTACCATAATACCGACTACGAGGGTAAAAAAAGCTGTTTTTGTCTTGCGAGTTAGGTTGTGTCATAGGTTTTCTCTTATAATTCTTTCCTTCTTAAATTTATAAACTAAAACTTTATCCTTTGTGTATATACACAGGAGAAAATTCAAATTCCTGAAGAAAGAAGTTAATTTTTTAGTTCAATATTAGGATAAGGCAGAAGAACAGGTAATTAACTGTGGAAAATACTGAATTAAGTACCTTATCTACCAAAAGGAGTAAGTCTAATGGAATATTTTTTGCGAGAAACACTAGAAAACACTAAAAGAAGTAAGTGAAATAGCATTTTGCTGATTAAACTCGACTTGCTCAAATGCGGCTCAAATAATATCAGACCAGCAGAATTAATTATGATTACCATAGTGTTTAGCTAGGGTTGATAGCGAAGGCTAAAGTAAAAGCCATCATCCTGAGCGTTATTACCACGATCGCTCAGATCGATAAATGGAAATCCATAATCGAGGCGCAAAAAGAGATTATCAATTCCCATTGCCTGATTCCATATTAATCCTAAGCCTGCGCCCACTAAAAAAGTTTGATTGGGTAGCGGATTGGGGTTATCAGATTGATTCCAGACGGCTCCCATGTCTAGAAATGGCGCAAGTTGAATTGTAGAGAATCCAGATTCATTGCGCTGCACTGTAAACCGATCTTCGATCGCTACCCGAAATCCATTATCCCCAGAACGGATATTTTGGCGATATCCCCTTACCGACTGTCCGCCGCCAATCACAAATTGCTGGGAGGGTAAAAGGCTATCTGGTGTAAGCTGCAAGTCTGCTTGGATGAGCAATAAATGATCGTTACTGAGTTGCTGCACGCGCTGTATTTGACCTAGCCAACTAAAAAAGCGACCATCGGGTATGGGGTCATTGTTGATAGTTGCATCTAATATATCAACGCCAAAATTAAATTGCGATCGCAAAAACCAAGCTCCTTGAGGTTCGCGCCTGATATAATCTTGACCAAATTTAATTACACTGGTGCGGCTAACGCCATTGGCATCAGGCCCAATGCCAAAGGGGGTTGCGAGATTATCAAAAAGGAAGGTTTGACCATCTTGATAGGTAAATCCTAAAGATAGGGCAAATTCTTCTCTAGGCGATCGCATCAATGGTTGACGATAATTGATCTCATAAAGATCCTGGTTGGCCCGAATATCAAAGGCATCAAAGGGTGGCTCAGTAATTTCGTTGCGATTAAATGCCGCTCGAATCTGCACTTTGCCGTTCATGGCGTTCACGGGAACCTGATAACTAAAATCAAAGACATCGGAACCACCAGAGAGTGTATGGTAATAGGAGCCAGCTAACTCATCTCCCATACCGGTTAAATTGCGCGATCGCAATTCAACACCCAATCTTTCCGCGCCAATACTGGGAGGCGAATAATTATCTACACCCAAACTACCAATTAAAGTTTTTGCCTCTTCAACTCTGACAACGAGAATACTTTGACCAACTTTACCTGTTGGACGCAAACTCGCTTCCACATTGGTAAATAAGGGATCGAGTCGCAACAATTTCAACTGTTCTTCGAGCTTACCAGTATTCAGAGGAATACCAGCACCTAGTTGGATGCGACTACGAATATAAGATGGGTTTAATCGCCGCGCCCCTTGGATGTCAATTTCTGTCAAACGCCCTTCCAACACCCGAATCACCACAACACCATCTGCGGTACTAGATTGTTGAGTATCTGGAATCGCTCTGGAATTTATATAGCCTTTATTTAGGTAAAGCTGAGTAACGGCATCGGCGGCTTGTCTGATTTCTTCTAAAGTTAAGTCCCGTTCTTCAAACGGCTTCACTACTGGATTAAAATCATTTTCATTAAAAACTGTGCTACCTACAACCTGAATTTTCCGAACCCGAATGCGTTGTGGTGTTTCTGGTTGTGGGTTAATTGCTGGAGTAGGTTCTGTTTCCTGTACTATTTGTAACTCTGGCTGACTGCTATTTTGAACTGAGTCAGGTGTAAAAATATTAGCTCTAGCTCTCAGTCCATTTGCAGTTACAATCCAGACCGCAGGCAGAATTAACAAGCCGCACCGAAAACTGAAACTGTGGTTACTGCATTTAGTAATTGCCAAACTCCGCCAAGTGTCTAACTGATGAGATAAATAGACAATTTTTTGCTGAGTCGTTGCTCTAGGCTGAACACCAGTTTCTGTTTCTTTTCTCATTTCTCTTCAGTGGAGTGCCTTATATAACGACTGGGCTAATTTTGATTTTTGAGTGTGCTATGGCTGTATGAGTATTTCAATATCATATTTTTGATATTCAAATTTCAAAAGATTTGTAACTAAAACTATAATTAACAGCGATTTCTTCTAAGTGATAGCCCTTAGCATTATATTGTGGTAACAGGTAGAAAACTTGGGAAAACTTCGATGTCACCACTGATTTCCATTGTCATCGTCAATTACAATCGGGAGTCTTACCTTCAAGAAGCGATCGCTAGCGTTTTAGCGCAGACATGGCAAGATTTTGAGCTACTAATTTGGGATGATGGCTCTACAGATAAATCTGTGGCGATCGCAAACAACTATGCTCAACAAGATGAGCGAGTGCAGGTAATCCAAGCACACAATCAAGGATATACGGCTGCACTTAAAGCAGCGATCGACCTAACTAATGGCACTTACATTGGTATTGTAGACAGTGATGATATCTTAGCTCCTACTGCCCTAGCCCAAACGACTAAAGTCCTCAACCGCTATCCAGAGACAGGATTTGTTTACACTGATTACTTAAATATTGATCGAGACAGCAAAGTTATCGGTTACGGTCATCGCTGTGGCATTCCCTACTCCCAAGAAGGTCTTTTAGTAAACTTCATGACGTTTCACTTCCGCCTGATTCGGCGGTCGGTTTACAACCAGGTGGGAGGTGTTAACAAGTCGTTCCGCTGTGCCCAAGATTATGACCTATGTCTGCGACTTTCAGAGGTAGCCCAAGTGCGCCGCGTTCCAGAGCCACTCTACCTCTACCGAATTCATTCTCAAAGCATCTCTATTACCAAAAGGACAGAACAAATCTTCTGCTCTAAGCGAGCGATCGCTCAAGCACTTTGGCGGCGAGGATTAGCAGACAAGTTACAAATCGATGTAGAATTGCTCACAAGTCGCTTCATATTACGCCGCAAAAAATCTTTACTGTCTAATATCGCCGCTTCAGGCCTAGTTATTGCCTCGCTGGTAAGTCCCAAATTAGCCCAAGCACAACAAATAGTTCCTGCTGCCGATGGGACAAACACAATTGTGACTCCCAACGGCAATCGACTTGATATCACTGGCGGCACAACTTCTGGAGATGGTGCAAACCTCTTCCACAGCTTTCAACAGTTTGGGATTTCACCAGAACAAATCGCCAACTTTCAAGCTAGTCCGGCGTTGCAAAATATCCTTGGTCGAATTACAGGCGGGAATGCCTCGTTTATCAATGGTTTAATTCAGGTGACAGGTGGCAATGCTAACCTTTTCTTGATGAATCCAGCCGGATTTATTTTTGGAGCAAATGCCAGTTTAAATGTGCCTAGTGCTTTTACGGTGACAACAGCCAACGGCATCGGTTTTGGCAGCAGTTGGTTTAATGCTATTGGTGTTAATGACTACAATGCTTTAGTTGGAAACCCCAACGGATTTGCCTTTAGTACCAACCAGCCAGGAGCGATCGCAAATGCTGGAAATTTGGTAGTAGGTACTGGGCAAAATTTGAATTTATTAGGCGGTACTGTAGTCAACACTGGGCAACTTTCAGCACCCGGAGGGCAGATTGCCGTTACATCAGTACCAGGACAAAATTGGGTGCGTCTTAGTCAGCCAGGAAATCTGCTGAGTCTAGAAATTCAGCCCCTCGCCTCTAGTAGCACCCAACCCAATAACTGGACAATTCCGATTGCATCTTTACCAGAATTACTCACAGTTGGTAACACAGGCTTAACTGTCAATCCTGATGGAACTGTAAAATTAACAAACTCTAATGTGACAATTCCCACAAATCCAGGTACAACGATTGTATCTGGGACAGTGAATACATCAAGTCAAACAGGCGGTACAGTAACTGCTTTGGGTCAAAAAGTCGCGGTGATTAATGCCAATATTAACGCCTCTGGAACCAATGGCGGCGGTACTGTGCTAATTGGTGGAGATTATCAAGGTAAAGGGACTTTACCCAACGCAGATCGGACTTATGTGGACTCAAACTCCGTCATTAATGCTGATAGTAATTTGAATGGAAATGGCGGACGGGTAATTGTTTGGGGTAACGACACAACAAAATTTTTGGGTAATATTACCGCTCGTGGTGGTCTTAACTCCGGTAACGGTGGTTTTGTAGAAGTGTCGGGTAAGGAGAATCTGATTTACCGTGGTAATACTAATCTGAGTGCCAATAATGGTATTGTTGGTAACTTGTTGCTAGATCCAACCGATATCAATATCGTAGATGGTACTAATGCACCTCAAGATACCTTTCTGCCTGAAATTTTTCAAGATGCTTCCCCGGCTATTTTCACAATTTCCAAAGACGCTTTAGAAAATAGTAATGCTGTTGTGACTTTAGCAGCGACTAATGATATTACTCTCGCTAATGGCGTATCGTTGAATTTTGTTAATGATGATCGTGTTGGCGGAGCGATCGCTTTTACCGCAGACGCAGATGGTAATGGTGTAGGTGCTTTTACGATGGGTACAGGCGACACCATCAGAACTAATGGCAGAGATATCACCATTTCCGGAGCTAGCCTGTCTTTGGGAATCATTAATACTAGCAGCTTCTTCATCGACGAGGGAGGTGAATTTATTACTAATGGCAGTGGTGGTAATATCGCCTTGTCTGCAAGGAACAATATTACTGCTGGTGATATTATCGCTAGAGGAGAAGGTTATAACACAATTCTAGGCGGCAATATTACTGTTGCAAGCACCAATGGCGCTGTCAGCCTGGGAAATCTTGACACTAGCGCTATTTCCACCGACAGAAACAGCAATGCCACGGGTGGTTTAGTCTTAATCGATACATCTAGCAACACTACAAATACACCCAGTAACATCTCACTAACTTCAATTAAAACTGAGGGGATTGTGTTAGATGGCACCGGATACGGCATTAATGGTATAGGCACTGGAGGTCAAGTTACAATCAGTACCTCTGGTTCTGGCATCGTCAGATTAACGGACAGTTTTCTTAATATTGCAGGTATAAATGTCAGTATTTCTACTATTGGTATTGGTAGTGTTTATGGCACTAATCCCATAAACGGCGCGATCGCAATTCAACATGGCGGAGGAATAACCAATACTCCATTCACAGTGGGAGAATTGACTGTGAACGGGACAACTGCTGCGATCGATGCTGGTAGTTCTATCATCTCCACGGGTAGCTTCCCAGTACTTCCTGAAGGTGGCCCAGCAATAGATACCCCAACAGGAATTACAATCAATTCTGTAAATATACCTCCCCAACTCACTGCCAATTCTCAGTTACCCGATACTCAAACTAATCAGTCAGTGACTTTTACCTTTGCCAGTCTAGCGGCACAAGTTACCGATGCAGACACAGATATCACATCGATTCGGATTGATACAGTGAATACCGGAACTCTAACTGTGAATGGTGTTCCTGTAGAACCTGGCGTTACCACCCTATCGGGGACAGAAACTTTAGTTTACACTCCTCCAACTGATGCTAATGGCTCACTAAACGCCTTTGTCATTAGTGCAAATGATGTCGTTTCCTCTTCTGAACCTGTACAGATAGGAATCAACGTTAGTCAAACTCCTACTCCGAATCCTGAAACTCCGAATACTGAAACTCCGAATACTGAAACTCCAAATACTGAAACTCCAAATCCTGAGACTCCAAATCCTGAAACTCCAAATCCTGCCCCCTGCACATTCCAATGCAATCTACCAGGTAAACCGAATAACCCCGTCCTCAATAATCCTAAGATTGATAACCCCGTTCTTAATACCAATCCCACTCCCGAAGACAATTTCACAGATGATTTTGCCGACCATTTAGGCATACCCACCCCTAGAATCAAAACCCTAGATGATGCCAAAGAAATTGCTCGCAAAATTGAAGAAGCTACTGGTGTGAAACCTGCATTTATCTACATCAGTTTTGTCCCTGTGGAAATTCTACCAGAGGAAAATTTAGGTAAAGCTCAAAAACTTACAAAACAGTTAAATACCATAACAGAAAAGGATAGCGACCAGCTAGAAGTAGTAGTAGTAACCGGAAAAGGCAATCCTATCCGCAAGCGCATCCCAGAAACAACTAAAGCCAAAGTTCTCCAAGTAGCTCAAGAATTTCGTGACCAAATCGTTAGTCCACAAAACCGTCGTCGCACCGGTTATTTGCGTTCATCTCAACAACTTTATCGCTGGATTATTGCACCATTAGAGGCAGATTTACAGGCGAGAGAAATCAACAATCTGGTCTTTTTACCAGATATTGGGTTACGTTCAACCCCAATGGCAGCACTTCACGATGGTAAGGGATTTCTAGTAGAAAAATACAGTATTGGTTTAATGCCTAGTCTGAGTTTGACTAATACCCTCTATAAAGACATCAAAAAATCTCAAGTTTTAGCGCTGGGAGTTTCTCAGAGTACTCAGGGACAAGAGCCTTTACCAGCAGTTCCCCTTGAGTTATCAACACTAGTATCTAAACTCTGGCAGGGCAAATTATTGTTAGATAAGCAAGCCACCTTAGAAAATCTCAAAACTATCCGCCGCCAACAACCTTTTGGAATTATTCACATGGCAACCCATGCCGATTTTGCTACTGGTGCTTTGAGTAATTCCTATATTCAACTGTGGGAAGACAAGTTACGCTTGAACCAATTAAGACAGTTGCGCTTGAATGAACCTGAAGTTGAAATGCTAGTGCTGAGTGCTTGTAGAACAGCTTTAGGGGATGAAGAATCCGAACTAGGATTTGCGGGTTTAGCAGTGCTGGCAGGTGTGAAAACCAGTGTTGCTAGTCTTTGGTCGGTTAATGATGCTGGCACAGCAGCATTGATGACAAAATTTTATGAGAACTTAAAGACAGCTCCCATTAAGGCAGAAGCTCTCAGACAGGCTCAAGTAGCTATGGTCAAAGGGCAAATTTATGTCAAGGATGGACAAGTGCAAGGTTTAGAAGTAGTTGAGAATTTGCCTTTACCTGCTGACAGTACTGATGAATCACTTATGCATCCTTATTATTGGGCTGGATTTACAATGGTTGGTAATCCTTGGTGAAGATAGGGAATCGACATACTTCTAGCGGATACTACGGATGAAAGATGTGTCTTCTTGCAGATGAACGCTACAATCTATCAGAAAATCAAAGAAATAGTTAAATCCAGAGTGGCTTCATGACGGCTAATTTAACACCAAAAGCAACATTTGACTTTGTTAACGTGCTATCTCAGGCTGCGGCTAAATATAGACAACCAAAAAGTATACGCCCTAATGCTGAAATATTAGTAAAGGCGTTGCTACAAGCCGAAAAAACTGCCAAGCAGCAAAAGTTGACTTATCCGTTTGAGTTTCTTCTCGGTAAATGGCAACTTTGCTTTGTCACTGGCACTAAGAAAAACAGAGGTAGTGGGGGAATTGTATTAGGCAACGGTTTCTATGTACCCAAATT
>NZ_JADEXF010000116.1 GCF_015207245.1 Nostoc cf. edaphicum LEGE 07299 | reverse complement strand
CATCTACTTTGGGTATTACCCTCATAGCAGCTACAAGCTACTTTAATCTTATTCCAGAAAACATCGATTCTAGTTAGCTGCTAAGTTATTTTTTTGATTTTCACAATCACAGCCCAATTGTATTGATGTTATATTCCAGGATGGGAGTACTAAATTTTTTTTTGCGAAAAAATTCGCTTTTGCCATCAGGTTTAATCAGGTTGAAAAACTGTTGTTGTTGTTAGCTAGTTGGGTTATAGATATTTGCCACATTACACCCATCTAAAAGCAAAATGTTAAGTTAAAAGAACTTTTCATAAGTCTAACAAAACTTTCGATAAATTTAATAAAAACTTAATAATATTTCTAATCGCCTATTGGCAAGGCATAAATTAAACATATAGCCACTTATTTTATTAGGAAATGTAAAGTTAATTGCAATTGAAGTAACAAAGGCTACAAAACCTTAGAGATGGGCTTGTTACTTTGAAAGTCATCGACGCTAAGGGGTCTTGCCGCCGTGGGTTCGGTTTGTATAGAAATCATTGAGGGGAATCCCCATTTGAGGTCGTTGTTGGGTTGGCACTTGCAACAACTGGAATACCGCGTGCATCAAGCTGCCAGTATTTATCAAGCAAGGGAAGTATTTTTAAGCCATCAACCAACACTGGTAGTTTTAGATGCAGACTTGCCTGATGGTGATGGCATTGAGTTTTGTCGTTGGTTGCATCGTCAGCAGCAACCTCTAATTTTAATGCTATCTGCCCGTAATAGTGAAGCTGATATAGTCGCAGGTTTAAAGGCGGGTGCAGATGATTACCTGAGCAAACCTTTTGGAATGCAAGAGTTTTTGGCACGGGTAGAGGCACTGATTCGGCGGAAGCGCACACCTACTGCACCAGCTTATTTGGATTATGGCACTTTGCAAATCGATTTAGTTCAGCGTCGTGTCCGCTTTCAAGGGGAGTTTATTGACTTAACGCCCCAGGAATTCAGTTTACTGTACGTTTTAGCACAAGCTGGAGGTGTGCCTCTAAGTAGATCGGAATTGCTGCGTCGTGCTTGGCCTGATGCTATCGATAACCCTCGTACCATTGATACTCACGTTTTATCGCTGCGGAAAAAGGTTGAACTCGATCCCCGGCAACCCAATTTGATTCAAACTATCCGCAATGTTGGATACCGTTTTAACATGGAAATTTTGAATACCAATATTTCACAGTCACAGACAACAAAGTTAGCTAGAGAGAGATTTAATAATCAACGTTCAACACTTACTAGTAGTCAAGTGTGAATGGCGCATTGAGCATTAGGGTGAGGGGGAGTAAGAAAACAATTCCTGATTCCTGTCTCATCCAAAATTTAAAATCCAAAATCGTCTTGAGCTGCTGCTTGAATCAAGCTTTTTCGTAATTCAATCCAATCTATCTCTGAGGCTGTTTGATTTGCGAATAAATGGGCTTGTTGTAGGTGTAATAACCGAGTGCAAAACATTTGGGCTAGTTCCAGTTGGTGATTTACCATCAGAATCGTGGTTTGATGAGTTTGACTCAACTGGGTTAAGACTTGTATTAGATGAGAAGCCGTACCAGTATCGAGGGCAGAGGTTGGCTCGTCTAATAATAATATTTTAGGCTGGATGACTAAGGCACGAGCGATCGCTACTAGTTGTCGTTGTCCCGCAGATAGTTGCACCTCTGTTCGCTCTAACCATTCATTGGGAATGTGCAGTTGGTCTGTCCAGTGATTGACTCGTTGCTGAATTGTCTGTTTGGGTAAACCACGCAAAACTAAAGGATAAGCCAAGGCTTGCCCAACTGTCATCCCCAACAGCTTTGACTCTTGCAATACAAGTACAAGCATCTGCCGTAGCTCGATGACTGGAATTTGGCGATATTCTTGATTTTCTAGATAGAGCTTACCACTCGTGGGTTCAATTAGGCGGTTGATGAGGCGTAATAACGAAGTTTTACCAGCACCTACTGGGCCTACAATGGCAATGCATTCGCTCTGGAATACCTCTAAGGAAATATCCTGCAATATGGGGTATCCTTGCTGATTACCAGGAAGTTGGGTTTTCAGCTTTGTAAACAGATTAACTTGCTCTAGCCTGAGTATGGCTTTTGCTGTATTTAACGGGACTGAGGATTGCAGAGAAATAACCTAAGTTAATTGTGTACTAGTTAAGGCTGTAGCGATCGCCCAGCCATCGACTAATAGTAGCAGCAGTGTGAATACTAGTAAAATCAGGTACATCCACGGCTGCGCTAAAGGGCGAACATCTGTAGTATCAATGCTGGTCTTTGCTTGGACAATTTGCACCAAACGGGCAAATCCAGCTACACGCATCGGTAATAAATAAGCTTTCCCATCCTGGCTGAGAAAGTAATAAACTAGCCCTCCTTGTCCAGTACTGCGGGGTTTTAATTCTTTGACTTGTGACCAAGGTAAAGACCAGCCTTTACGAAAAAAGCGAGGCACCCAGGCGGGGTAAGTAACCTGAATTCCCTCGTCATCTACTATTACTTGTTCTGTCAATACCGCATACAAGGCAACTAAACCGATGCCAATCCCTATCCACAATAATTCTGGAGGTACGGGTGCAGCTGTTACCTGCGATAAAAAAGGTAATGGGACTGTGAGTGCTATGTATAGACTCAGCAACGTTATCCGAATCAAAGGAGACAAACGAAAAATAGAAGCTGAGATATTGGCTGAGTTTGCTGTCACGGCTCAATTACAATGCTTTTCTTCATTGTAGGGTAGGTCTATGTCCCTGGTAGTTGATGTATGGCAGTTTACGGTAAATACTTCTGCACTACAATCCAACCAGTAAGGGATACCCAGGCAAATCCTATAAACAGAATAATATTTACGCCGATGTGTAAGGGTCTAGCCCAAGATCGTCTGGCACTAATTTGGGTAGCACTGAAAGCAGACAGTAAAACTAGTGCTACCACAATCAATCCAGCGATTAAGTGCGATGAGTGACCTAAAGAACCAAAGTGTCCTAAAGTGCCAACAATACCGATCGCTAGCAGTAGTAGTACTAAACTTACCATGCTGATGCCCATTGTATAGTGGAGCGATCGCACCCCTTTATTTCCGCCCATAAATGGCGTAATAAAAGGAAATTGTTGCGAAGTTCTCGCCCTAAACATCCAAACGCCGGTGATTGCTAACATTAGATATGCCAGCAGGGACAACCCCATCGACCAGGCCGCTATTTTCCACAACCAAAGAAATGAAGGCAGATTCATAAGAATGATTGTAAATGAGAGTGGAAGCAGGAGAGCAGAGGAGCAGGGGAGCAGGGGAGCAGGGAAGGATAATTAATGACCAATGACTAATGACCAATGACCAATGACTAATGACCAATAAATAATAAACAATAAATAATAAACAAAAAGGGCTGCTGAATTAGCAACCCTTAAATTTAGATAAAATTGTTTTTTTTAATCAACCGATGCTAAACCAAGGATTTGCAAGGGTTTTGTAGTATCTCCGATTTTTGTATTAATTTGCTGCACCATTAGTTTGGTATTAAAAGGGTCTTTTTCATCTGATGAGTCTGTATCAAACTCATTAGTACTGGGTTCTTCGAGCATCAGGCGATCGCACGGAATCTTATCGGATAAAATTGCACTAGCCATCATCCCTGTATGAATCTCCACTTGACCTTTTCGTGGAGCTTCAAAAACTAAACGTTGTCCAGGGAAAACAACCCTTTCAAAATACCAGTTGGGAATATTGGAGATGCGAGCTACCTGTATTTTGCTCGTGGCATTAATGTAGCAGCAGAGAATTTTTCCTGATTGCTCAGGTGGTAGAGGATCTAATATTTGAGCCATAACTGCTGAGGAGCTTTACGCCACAATTTTACATTACACTAGCCAAGCCTAGCACCCACCGATCCCCAGTTGTTGTAACTGCGAATACCAACTGAGTCTTTGTAGATTATTTCTGTCTAAAGATATATTTTCAGTTATGAAAATTTTGTAATTATTCATACCTTTTTCGGAATTATACACTATAGATAAAAGTTTTTGATATTTTTTGCTGCTATAAAAGCTTCAATTCTCTTAAAGCAGATTGTTAGGGAATTGACATAACAACGATCCCCTTGCTTTTAGCATAGCGAGGAAGTGAGTTTTGCTGTTTCATCTATCCCAGGATTAATCGGCTGGGATCATCGCTTAATGAATAAACTCGATGTTATGGTAAAGCTATATGAAAAAATGTCTTCATAAAGCTCTCTATAGATTCCATGTATGTTTTATGCACAGCAATTTTAGCGTTTTCCGCAGTTGTTAACGGCACGTGGGCGGGTATCAATAATCGGCTGAAATGTCAAGCCTGATTGTGATAAATAAAACCAAATAAAACAAGCACACACTTTAAAACTGAATGTTTTTCTCGCTTTCTCCACAGATTGGCAAGATGGAAGTTAAAACACAGATGATGGAAAATCGAATTCTTTACGTTCGCCTTCCTTGTAACCCCATCTTTCCTATTGGGGTTGTCTACCTGAGCGATCATGTCCACAAGCAGTTTCCTAATATTGAACAGCGCATCTTTGATTTGGGAACAGTACCACCTTTAGATTACAGTTCGGCTCTGGATCGCTCTATTGATGAATTTAAACCGACACTACTAGTATTTTCTTGGCGGGATATTCAAATTTATGCCCCAGTTGGTGGGCGTGGTGGCAACCCTCTGCAAAACGCCTTTGAATTTTACTACGCCAAGAATCCTCTATTGAAACTACGCGGCGGATTGGGCGGTTTGCGAATCTTCATCGCTTACTATGTAGAATTGTGGCAAAACCAGAGCTTAATCAAACGCGGTTTGAAACGTGCCCAAAAATATAATTCTGATGCTCGTGTAGTTGTTGGTGGTGGTGCAGTCAGCGTATTTTACGAACAATTGGGTAAAAGCTTACCCCAAGGGACAATTATTTCTGTAGGTGAAGGCGAAACCCTGCTGGAAAAACTTTTAAGTGGCAGGGATTTCCGAGATGAACGCTGTTACGTTGTCGGAGAAACTCAACCACGTCAACGGCTAATTCATGAACAACCCACCCCAATAGAAAAAACAGCTTGTAACTACGACTATATCGAAAGCATCTGGCCGGAATTTAACTTTTACCTGCAAGAGCAAGACTTTTATATAGGTGTACAAACTAAGCGTGGTTGTCCTCACAACTGTTGTTATTGCGTCTATACGGTTGTCGAAGGCAAACAAGTACGCATTAATCCAGCAGATGAAGTCGTTGCTGAGATGCGCCAATTATACGATCGCGGCATTCGCAACTTCTGGTTTACCGATGCCCAATTCATCCCAGCACGAAAATTTATCGACGATGCCATAGAACTCTTGCAAAAAATCGTCGATTCTGGTATGACAGATATCCACTGGGCAGCATATATTAGAGCTGACAATTTGACACCAGAGTTGTGCGACTTGATGGCAAAAACCGGGATGAACTACTTTGAAATTGGGATTACCAGTGGTTCTCAAGAACTTGTACGGAAAATGCGGATGGGGTATAACTTACGAACCGTCTTGCAAAACTGCCGCGATTTAAAAGCAGCTGGTTTCAACGATTTAGTTTCCGTCAATTACTCCTTTAACGTCATTGACGAACGTCCCGAAACCATCCGCCAAACCATCGCCTACCACCGGGAACTAGAACGGATTTTTGGTGCCGATAAAGTGGAACCTGCCATTTTCTTTATTGGGCTGCAACCCCATACTCATTTAGAAGAATACGCATTCAAAGAAGGCATCCTCAAACCAGGGTATGATCCAATGAGCTTGATGCCGTGGACAGCCAAAAAACTCCTCTGGAATCCCGAACCTCTTGGTTCATTCTTTGGAGAAGTCTGCTTGCAAGCTTGGCAACAAAACCCTAACGATTTCGGACGCGAAGTCATGAAAATCTTAGAAGAAAAACTAGGTTGTGCTGACTTAGAAGCAGCACTTTCCGCGCCAATAGAAACGAAAGAAAAACAGTTAGCGGGTATATCCTAGAAAACACAATAACGTGGGGATATTCACAATTCTGAATTTCTCTCCCTCTCTTCCTTGTCCTCTGCGCCTCTGCGGTTATTTTTACCAAATCCCATGTTAGAAGGTTCAATCCTACAACAGCTAGAAACAGCCCATCGCCATACCACCAGACCAATTCGATTCGGTGTTTACTACAAAAATACCTTAGTTGCTCTGTGCCATGCTCTAGAAGACCATATTTTAACCGACGACGGTACACCCCTAGTGATCACAGCCTTCCAACAGGGTAAATGGTATCTACAAGAAGCTGAACGATATGCAGACATCGCCCAGCGCAGCCGCGAAATTGCCATTATGGCTGCTGCTGAATCTGGCTTTGCTGAACATCCCACCAGCCAGCTACTCAATGTAGACTTAGTGGCATTAGATGAACTTGATCCAGTGGCGCAGGAGTGGCACTTAATTATTTTATCGCCAAAATACACAGCAATGGTAATTTGTCAAGAATTATCAGAGGCTGATTATGGCAGCACTGGAATACCGACATCAGACTTAGAACGCAAATTCTATGGCTTGTGGACATTTGAGCCAGAGTTAGTGCAAGAAACAGCAGAAATAGCGATCGCTCACATCAAAAAATACAACCCAGAACTGGCGGAAAAACTCACAGGCGATAAGCAGCAAATTATACCTTTAATGCACAGATCCCAAAATTTAGGTGCAGTTGTCTCCCGTGTAGTAGATTACCTCCAGACTGGGCAAGATAATTTATCCATCCCCACAGCGCTTCAGAAACAAACCCTAGATCGCAACTTGGTTTCTAACGAAATCCAAGCCTTTTTGCGAATGGCGCAACTGATGGATATGGCAGATGTCAACAATCCAATGGCAGCTGCGGAAATAGTAGTTCTTGCTGAAGCGATCGCCCAGCTTTTGGATCTTCCCGCATGGCAGATTAAGAGATTGCGGCTAGCGGCTTTGTTACATCGCATAGATCCTTTACAGAAAGCGGAAAGCGTTCTCACAGGTGGTATATCCACACGCTACCAAGAAGATGCTCCCAGTTGTCCTTTAACTTGTCCCTTAGTACCAGGGGCGCAAGTATTGCGAACTATGCCACGACTGCGAGCAGTTGCCCAAATTATTACTCACCAAAGCGAGTGGTGGAATGGCACAGGGGAACCAGCAGGTTTAGCTGGAGATGAAATTCCCCTAGAGTCGAGAATTTTGGCATTATTGGCAGATTTTCAGTGGCGACTCAATCAGCGAAAATCGTCAAATCAAAGCCGGGAACAGATATTTACTCAAGCTTTAGATGAGTGCAGACAGCAACAATCTACGCGCTTTGACCCTAAACTTGTAAATACCCTAGCTTTATTAGTTATGGGTTTACAACAGGGACTCGACTTACCCATGATGACACCCAAATTCAGCGCCGGCATCTGGATACTTGATTCCCAATGGGATAGCCACAGCAAGATCAGTGAAGAGATTGGTAGTTACTTTACATGAATATTGAAGCCATTAGATTAGGAAAACTCAAACAACTTCCAGGGGCAAATTTAGAAGACGAGGAACTCTCCCGACTGGATTTAAGCCGGATTAATCTTGCTGGCGCTACCCTTGTCGGCACTAATTTTGCTGGTTCAAAACTCGAAGGAGGACATTTGGAGGGGGCAAATTTGATGGGAGCCAACCTCCAAGAAACTGACTTACGGGCGAACCTGATGGGAGCCAACCTGATGCAAGCAGATTTAACAAGTGCTGACTTGCGGGGTAGTAACTTGCGTGGTGCTAACTTGATGGGAGCAAAACTCAGTGATGTGTCATTAGTGGGTGCTTTCTTGAGTGGTGCCAATTTGATGAACGTGAACTTACAAGGTGTTGATTTGCGCGGTGCTGACTTGCGCGGTGCAAACC
>NZ_JADEXF010000115.1 GCF_015207245.1 Nostoc cf. edaphicum LEGE 07299 | reverse complement strand
AACGTAGGGACATGATGAAATATTAGGTAATTTTCAATTAGATACTATTAAAGAATTTTTGGTAAGTAATGATAGTGTCGCTGTTAGGGTAAGAGAGCATTTAGGAGAGCGATCTCTGTTTGATTTTGCAGTAAACTTAGATGAATCTTGGAGAATTTCTGAAACCAATGACAGGCTATCTGCTGTAAAAAATCTTCTAGCTGGTGAAGGAAATAGTATTGATACAGATGATATCAGGTTATTGGATTTAGCAGATAGTCTGGTGGGAAAGTTGGCAGAGATTTTGTGAAATTTTTAGTTGCGTAGTGGTAAATTCAATTGTCCTTAAAGTATTGAATTCGCAATGGTAATGTTGAGCTACTAAAAGATAATAGTAGCGATCGCATAATTTTATTAATTTTTACTATAAGACAGCATTTAGGAGAGCGATCGCTGTTTGATTTTACAGTAAAAAACTTCACCCTGTCCTATCAGACATCCCTCTCGTTAGTAAG
Organism: Nostoc cf. edaphicum LEGE 07299; assembly: GCF_015207245.1. Lineage (GTDB taxonomy): Bacteria > Cyanobacteriota > Cyanobacteriia > Cyanobacteriales > Nostocaceae > Nostoc > Nostoc edaphicum_B. The sequence goes on along the minus strand of NZ_JADEXF010000115.1, from coordinate 7,429 downwards.
GCTACGGTCTACAGACAAGTCGGAAATAGTAGTCTATCAATGAATAATTGACGAGTACATTCTTTGTAGAGACGGCGATTTATCGCGTCTCCCTAACGTGTCAGTTTTTTAGACGCGATAAATCGCGTCTCTACATGAGGGGTTTCTGGCTTATCCTAAGCGTATTGGGATAAAACTGGTGACTTGTACGTACACTCACTGTAACGTTACTAAGAAGAGAGACAAATTTTACATAGTCAAATCAAGGTGAGGTATCTTAATTGCACACACCCTAAGTATTTGTTGCAAAATTTCAATTGTTTATTGCCAATGTTCAAACAATTGTTACTCACGTTAAAGCATTTATAAGAAAGGCTTAAGTCTTTCTTGCAAAGATTAAATATTTTCTTATCAATGTTGAAACAGTTGTTACTCACGTTAAAGCATTTATAAGAAAGGTTTAAGTATTTCTTACAAAGATTAAATATTTTCTTATGAATGTTGAAGCAATTGTTACTCACGTTAAAGCATTTATAAGAAAGGTTTAAGCATTTCTTACAAAGATTAAATATTTACTTATCAATGCTGAAGCAATTGTTATTCAGGTTGAAACTGTTCCCTTAAAAAGTACACCCGACTTTAAGCAGAGAAACGGGATTAGCCTTTAACTCTCTGGAATATAAACATCTGTTATTGTATCCATCAGTGAGGATGTCGCTGGATAAGGTACGATACTTTGGAACCAATAACAGCTATGCGATCGCAACCCTCGTTTTTACAAAAATAGATGTAGGGTGTGCTAGGGCTTGCGTAACGCACTATCTCAGGTTTTTGGTTACGCTAACACAGTAACAGCAACAACACACTCTACATTTTCTCAACGCCCAAAGAGTGGTTTGGTATCAAAAACTACTTTTATCAAAATAGATTTACCAATAAAAGTTAAATAAAAGTTCCCATTTTGGGAATGATAGACCTATTGAAGCTCAGGCAAGTAGGTCAAAAGTATTGATTAGTGAAACTGCAAAAATCTTGTACCCCTCGGTAGATAAATTGGTTAACGAAATTGTGGCGGTTAACCACGCTTGGAAAGTGGCTTGTGAATTATTTGGACAAGATTCACCACTATCTATTTCTTCACGGGATTTAAAAACCTGTTTGCAAGTGCGTTTGTTACGAAGCTATGCACCAGAACAGGTTTATTTAATTGAGGATAAAGAATCAGAAGGTGAACCACTTTACAGCTTACGTCTGCGAGAACCTATAGGAAACCGCCTATATGCAGAGCATCTCCCAATGCGGATAGCTCAAGAAGTTTTTGCCGATAAAGAATTAGAGCAATTCAAAAAGATATAACCAAGATAAACAAGAGGGGTGCAGTGTGGAAATAGCAAAAGTTTGGGACATTATTTGGGATAACGAACCTTTTCATTGGGCAACTGCTTTTGTCTTAATAGCCGCAATTATTGTCGAGCTTTACACATTATTTCAGTATTGGCGCTCAGAGTGTGGCATAACTGGAGCCTCTATTAAATGTTTGAGTAATTTGAAAAATGGTAAAAATGTAAAGCTTTCAAACGAAGTTCGCCAATGGTTAAAGGATCATTTAGGAACCGATGACTCTAGTAGATTCAGACAAAAAGATGGTAATTTCATACTGATAAAGCATCCGTCTGTTTTAGCCCATCCCATACCTCGTAGTTCCCTGCACTTTGTGATAACCTTGTGTACTGCCATCGGCGTTTTAGGAACCTTTTACAGTATACAGGAGGGACTCCAAGGAATAAATTTATCTACAGAAAATCCTAAAGAATTGATGACTGCCAGTAAAGGGCTACTGGTAGGAATGAAAACAGCTTTTTCTACTTCCTTGATGGGGCTTGGTTCTGGTAGCTTGTTTACTTTAGTTTTGTTTGGGTGTGATTCGCTAAGGCAGAAACGGCGCGATAGTTTGCGTCAGAAATTGAAGGCGATCGCAATTTTGAAAACGGCAGATAACGACAACCGTGAAGTAGTTGAAGCACTTAGTCTTGTAGCAAAAAACTTGACCGGGTTAAAGCAACTAAATGCGGAAGGCATTGGTCAAGCTGTAGGTAGGAGTATTGCAGAACAATTCGCCGGCTTAAACCAATTGTCAGCCCATGCTATTGGTCAATCTGTAGGAGAGCAAGTGCAAACTGCTATTTTACCAGCGCTGCGAGCAATTTTCAAAGAGCAGCAACAACTTCGAGAACTCCAAGAAAATCAGGGACAGAGAGTTTTAGAAGAACTCATTAAGGATATGCGAGTTCAGGTACTCGAACCCATTGCAGATCGACTAGATAAAAGTGCAGAGTTAACCCAACAAGCTTCCGAAGCTGTGCTGAGTTTACATAGAGAATTGGGTGGTATATCTCAAAGTTTGGCTAGTTCCATCTTGACAATTCAGAACTTTCAAAAAGAAACTTTGGTCGAACTCCAAGTATTCGCTAACCACCTGGGATACACTCTCAATCAATTTCAAACAGATACAAAAGGTGTTTTACAACAAACAGCCGACGAAATTAATCGAGCCGTAAACCAAAGTATCCAAGGAATGACAGCCCAGAGAAGTGCTTTTGAAACAAGTGCAGTGCAAGCTGCTGCTACCTTCCGAGGAATTCGAGAGGAACTTCAGACAGCGCTACAAGAACGCGCATCTGTGGAAAAGGAGATGCTTCAAGGATTTGCTAGCAATATGGGACAAACTTTGAGTCAATTCCAAACTGAAACTACGGGAGTTATACAACAAACATCTCACGAAATTAATCGAGCTGTAGTTCAGAGTATCGAAGGAATGACAGCCCAGCGAAGTGCTTTTGAAGCCAGTGCAGTGCAAGCTGCTGCTACCTTCCGGGGAATTCGAGAGGAACTTCAGACAGCGCTACAAGAACGCGCAGCAGTAGAACAGCAGATGCTTCAAGCTACTCGGACTGGAATTATCCAAATTCTCACCCAAGCAAATACAACCTTTCATGAGCAAACTAATACTCTACAAACAGTAGGTAATCAAGCTTCTGGGTTGATGAATGATGCGAAGGATAATCTTCTGGCTACTTTAGTAAATATTGATGCGACACTCACAGCAACTCGCCATACAGTAGAAGATGATTTGACAAGATTTAGGGAAGAATATCAAACAAATTTACAGACATTCTTTCAACAACAAAACAACTTACTCGAAGGGACGCTAGGCAAACAACGAGATGGATTATCTGGGGTTGTGAACAATCTTGATAAAGTCTTCCGAGAAGAATCTCAAAGGCGTAATGAATTGACTCAAGAAGTAGATAAAAGCATGACTAAAATTCAGGTGTCTGTAGAACAAATTAACAGATTAGTTAGTGCGGCTGGATTAAACGATGCACAACGACTAATGCAACTACAAGAACTTGCCCGTGATATTGGCGAACAAGTGCAAATAGTAGACAATTCATACAGAAATTTGAATCGAAAATTTGACGATAGCCTTCAGGCTTGGCAGGGTCATCTTGAAGTTTCTATGCAAAGGACTGTTGACTCACAGTTAAGCTTTTTCCAACAAGCAGATACTTCTATGGCTAGAGTTTGCGGAGGTTTGCTAGAGACAGCAAGAGTTTTAGTTGCTGCACATGATAACCGCCAATTTGGTAATGGTGGAAGCAATCATGGATGATTTTATCAGAGGTGAAATTGATGCAGATATTATAGAGGATGATGACTCTAGTATCTATCTGTCTATTGGCGATCTGATGTCTGGTTTACTAATGTTTTTTGCTTTGCTATTTATTACAGCCCTACTCCAACTTGCACAAAAGGATGTACCAAAACGGGTAGTAATTGGTAACGTTGTGGGACAGATGAAAAGCAACAATATCAATGTTAAAGTCAACCCAGGAACTGGGGATGTCAGTATCCAAGAATCAATTCTTTTTGCTAAGGGAAGTACAGAACTTAAACCAGAAGGTAAAGCCTTTCTACGCCGCTTTATTCCTGTTTACAGTGGGGTTATTTTCTCAAAACCAGAATTTGAGCAGGAAATTAGCCGCGTAGTTATAGAAGGTCACACTAGCTCAGATGGAGACGACAAAACTAATTTACAACTAAGTTTGTTGCGATCATCATCAGTTTACAACTACATTTTTTATGATATGAATTTCCCTACCAAAGCACCTTTAAGCCAGAAAATATTAGCTGCTGGTCGTGGAGAAATTGAATCTGACAAGAAACGTGATAATCCAAGCGATCGCAAAGTAGTTTTCCGCTTTCAGTTTCGCAGTGATGAATTAAAGAAAAATATCACTAAAACCTCTCTTTAAAGGAACTCAAACATTGAATTATCAGTTTTCCATTCCTTCCCTACCTGAAACTCCCAAGTGTAGTCCTAATCAACTTATTCAGCTTGCAAATAACTTACTAGATGTAACAATATCAATACCAAGCATTGATAAAATATTAGAAGCTATTGAACAGGGTAAAGCGGATCAGGTAAGTCAGTTGGACTGGGTTTACTGCATTCATGCTAAAGCACAGTGGGATCAGCAAAATATTGACCGAGCCGGGAACACATCAACAGCTATTTGGCAGGTAGCAATTTCTAACTTATGGTTGCAACATCAGCTATTGTGGCGTTTGGCTCTTTATCATAGTGGTCAGCAAGAATCGGTGTTAGCACAGTCTCTAGCAGAATCTTTTGATATATTTGCTAATTCTGACTTAGTTAATCACCTGCTACCAGTTCAAATTATTCGGGCGCTTCGCAGTACACAAACAGGTAGAGAATTGGCAAAAATTGCTTGTGAACAGCGTGTAACCCAAACTGAACTGCTAAACCAAATTCGAGAGGATTTACCTATTTGGATTCCATTATTCAGTAAGTTTATAGAATACATAACTCCCTATTTCTCTAAAATTATTTCTCCGAATCAGGAGCAGGTGAATTGGCTATTAAGCTGTTTGGATGAAATGTCAGATAATCAGCAAATAAAAGCTGTCAATTATTTACTAGCTAATGTTTGCACTTATAAAGCTAATAATCATTATTTAGTGGTTGATTGGTTGCGAAATAATTATAGAAATGGTGAAAATTGGTATAAGCTTTCAGATCCAGCAAGGCAAAGACTTCGAGAATGGATTGGAGGTATCAATTATGGTGATTTCCAAAAGTTAGTAAATCTCATATTGAACAAGTTAGATTTAGAAAACTTCGAGTCAAATAGGCTATGTAGTCGCAGGGATTTTTGGGCTAACTACAGTAACCGCTTTGAACGGCTTCGCATCTTGTTACCCAAGACATCGCAAATTGCCATAGGGTATAAAATCGAAGGTGATGTTGATCTACTAGAGGATGATGGTAGCGACCCAACAGAGGTTTGTATATTCGATTTTGGTGAGTGGTTTGTAGTCGAATTCTTTCGTGGAAGAGGTAGTGAGACGCGCCTGTTTCCGAAAAATTCCATAAATGAGCAAATCCTTTTTGGTGAATCCACACTTTCAGTCAAGCGGATTCGTTGTCTGGGTGGCGATAGACACGATCATGTTTATCTTTGGCAGGTATTTTCCCACACCTGGCTTGCAGATAAAGGAATTTTGCCTAATTTAGATACCCAGCCTCCCAGAAACCCGACAGTAGATCAATTGCAAAAGCGAGAACACAAGTTTGAGCCGTGGCAAAGAGAGATTGAATGTCTAGAACGGGAAGCTAAAGCCTATGTGTGATGTTAGAAATTTTTATAAGCTAATCGTCATTCATTTTTCCAGACTGACTCGCTTGTGGTAAGGGCTTCAGCCCTGGGTTTATGCAACTTAAATGCTCATTAGCTTAGAGACTACTGATGCACAATAATGGTGTCTCGATTTATTTCAATATAGGAATGCTGCTTAAACAATTCAACTACAGATTGGAAGTTAGCTATAAATAGGGATTCCAATTCTGAGTTATTGATATTGCCTGTGGTGATTAAAAGTAGTTTATAAGGTTGCTGAACTGTTAAAAAAGAGTTGACAAAATCCACATCTTTGGTAATTAAAATTCGATTTTGTTGAATTGATACGGCATTAATCTCATTATCTGGCGTAGCATTTTCCCGTGGTAAGTCTCTGGTGTGGATCGTGTCATAACCTGAAGTTTTGAGAAAACGGGCAAGACGAACTGGTAACTGAGCATCGACAAGAAATTTCATGAGGCGATTCGATGAATGCTTTTGACTTGGCTGAGTCGAGCGGCAAATAACAAGACAGCCAAAATGTCTTCAGATTCTAAATCGTCATAATCTTTCAATATTTCTTCAGTAGTCATACCAGAACTGAGCAGTTCCAAAATAAACTCAACTGGATAACGAAGTCCTCGAATGCAGGGTTTACCGTGGCAGATATTTGGATTATGAGTGATGCGTTGTAGAAGTGTGTTATCCATAAACTCTTACCATATTTTTGTTCTCATCTTCTAATTTTAGATGCGAACTGACAGCAGCCCATTGCGATCGCCTTCACGAAAATGTTAAAACCTTGGGTGTATTGACTTATACGCAAATTCCCCCACTTGCCCTGCGATCGCATACATTCAACCCTCTTCAAAATCCACCACAAGCACGTTAAGCTGGATTAGAGTGACAATTTATTGCGCTTTTTAATATATAAATCTCCGTTCTTGTCAAATTTTAATTTTTTCTGCTTGAGAAACCCGGAATGCTAGACCGAATTTTTGATTACCTCGACTTTCATTTCAGCCTTGAAGCCGTTATAGTTCTGCTGATCCTGGTGCTTTTAGAGGCGCTGTTATCTGCCGATAATGCGATCGCTCTCGCTGCGATCGCAAAGGGGTTGGAAGACAAGGAACTTGAGCGTAGAGCTTTGAACTTTGGTTTAGTCGTTGCTTATGTGCTGCGAATCTCCCTGATTCTCACTGCCACTTGGGTACAACAATTCTGGCAATTTGAATTATTGGGCGCTGCTTATCTACTGTGGTTGGTATTTCAACACTTTACCTCGGAAGAAACTAAGGACGATCACCATCACGGGCCGCGGTTTAATTCATTGTTGCAAGCGATACCTGTGATTGCATTTACAGATTTGGCATTTTCTTTGGATAGTGTGACAACTGCGATCGCAGTTTCTCAAGAGAAATGGCTAGTGCTGACGGGTGCAACAATTGGTATTATCACGCTGCGATTCATGGCGGGATTGTTTATCCGTTGGCTAGACGAATATGAAAACCTAGAAGACGCAGGCTATGTAACTGTAGCCTTGGTGGGCTTGCGCTTATTGTTGAAAGTGGTGAACGATAGTTTAGTTCCACCAGAATGGATCATGATTGCTGCCATCTTCCTGATCTTAGGCTGGGGATTTTCCAAGCGCGTTAGTACTGAATTACCCCAAGTAGAACCGGAAAAGAGCGAAGTCTCTAAGTAAGAATAGGGAATAGGGAATAGGGAATAGGGAATAGGGAATAGGG
>NZ_JADEXF010000114.1 GCF_015207245.1 Nostoc cf. edaphicum LEGE 07299 | reverse complement strand
TTACCGAAGGTATTAAAGTGAATGTACCTCGTTCATACATAATGAACAGACCCAAGCCAATTAACACAAAAGGTACGGCAGCTTTACCGTAGCGACTTAAAATATTAGCAATGGTAGGTTGACGACTTAAAAAATAAGCGATCGCACACCAAACCCCTACCATGATAAAAAATATACCTAAAATTACTCCCAAACTGGTAAGGTTATGACCAGCGAACAAAGGGATATATATACTAATATTGTCACCACCATTAGCGATCGTTACTGCTGCCACTTTATAGGTTTGGGGGTGCAAAATACTCAAAATAAAAGATAATACCGGGTTCGTAGGTGTAAGCTCTCTAAAATCACTGCTGACTGTCTGAACTGTTATCGTTTCTTCTTTTCTAGATATTAATTGCTGAATACCAATTGCTATTGGTAGTAGTCCTAGCAATCCTATCCATTCTCGCTGTACAACCAATCCACCAAAAAATCCTGGTAAGCTAGCGATAATAATAGCTGTAAAACCCAGATATTGACCGAGTAAGATATGCCGCCGCCGAAAATTAACATCTACCTGTGAAAAAAATATTAACAAGATAATGATGTCATCTATGTTAGTGGCGATGAAGGCAATTATCCCTTCACTAAAGGCTGTCCCTAGCTGACTCATGCTGGATTTTTAGAATCTACGATTTACCACCATACCAAATTAACCTTTCAAGTAATTGAACTACATTACTCCCTACTCCCTATTCTCCATCTTAGTCGTAGTCTAAATACCTGAAAACTGCTGTCAAATATGAGCGAGTTAGTTACTGAAATTACTACAGGGGCAATTGCGTTCATTGCCACTAACATTGATGATATTGTCATTCTATTGTTGTTTTTTTCTCAAATAAATGCTAACTTTCGCCCCCGGCATATAGTTGCTGGTCAGTTTCTCGGTTTTACAGTTTTGTTAATCCTTAGTCTTTCGGGTTTATTTGGAGGATTAGTTTTATCAAAAAACTGGATTGGATTACTTGGTTTACTACCAATGTCCATAGGTATCAGTAGCTTAGTGAATCAAGAAGAAGATTCATCAAAAGAAGTTGTAGCTACTAGAGAAGAAGCATCAACAATTACTAGCTTTTTTTCTCCCCAAGCTTATAGTGTGGCAGCTGTTACAATTGCCAATGGTAGCGATAATATTAGTGTCTACGTGCCTTTATTTGCTAGCTGCAACTTAGAGAGTTTTTTGGTAATTATCGGATTATTTTTTCTCTTGTTAGGAGTTTGGTGCTACGTTGCATACAAATTAATTAACAACAGAGTCATAGCTGATGTATTGACTCACTATATTAATAATCTTGTGCCTTTTATTCTGATCGGATTAGGGGTTTTTATTGTATTAAAAAGTGAAGCTTTAAGTCCAATAAAGCTAGCTGCTAGTGGTGTCTGTTTGATGATTTTGGTGAAAAATAATGAAAGTAACGATAAAATTGGCGAAAATTCTAGTAAATGAATGTCACTAGTACGACGGACGTGGCGGAAATTTCCAAAAGGATTGATGTTTGAAAAAATTTCTGTTTCTGTATCAGCTAACGGCTGTGCGTACACAGTAGAACAGCAGGAGAGTGTGCCTAAGCAATTGCAATATTCCAAAAGAACAGAAGATTAGGCGATCGCTATTGTTAATCAGATGCTCCACAGTGTATTAATAAACAAGGAAGGGCGGATTTGACGATCTAAATTAACAGTTCACGATCATATCAAGGAAACCCGCCCCTACCTAATCCTGGAACTTAGTTTAATTCACGATTCTAAGTTGCCTCATTAAGAGTCTTATCCTGAGAATGCTTACTTACTATAAGAAATCAAACTTTACTCAACCACTCATTCTCTTCTGGGTCTTTGAACAGTGAGGTGCTGAGGTAGCGTTCGCCAAAGCTGGGCTGGATCATGACGATGAGGCGACCTGCATTTTCTGGCCGTTGTGCCACTTGAATAGCCGCGTATAAAGCAGCGCCAGTCGAAATCCCCGATAGCAATCCTTCTTCTTTTGCGAGGCGACGGCTGTAAGCGATCGCTTGCTCATCTGCTACCTGAATCACTTCATCTACCAGTTCTGAACGGTAAATTGCTGGGACAAATCCCGCGCCGATACCTTGAATTTTGTGAGGGCCTGATTTACCGCCTGCTAATACCGGACTGTTGCTGGGTTCAACTGCGATCGCTTTAAAACTCGGCTTCCGTTTTTTAATAACTTCTGCAACTCCCGTAATTGTGCCACCAGTACCCACTCCCGCCACAAGAATATCTACCTCTCCATCGGTATCATTCCAAATTTCTTCGGCTGTGGTTTCGGCGTGAACTTTCGGGTTAGCAGGGTTGCGGAACTGCTGCAACATATAAGCATTGGGCGTTTTAGCTACAAGCTGTTCTGCATGAGCGATCGCTCCTCGCATCCCTTCTACCCCTGGCGTTAACTCTAGTTGAGCGCCATAAGCTTTGAGCATGGATCGTCTTTCGTGGCTCATTGTGTCAGGCATCGTTAGAATGAGATGGTAGCCCTTGGCAGCTGCTACCATCGCTAGCGCAATTCCTGTATTTCCAGAAGTCGGCTCTACTAAAACAGTTTTTCCGGGGTGAATCAAGCCTGCTTCTTCTGCCGTTTCCACCATACTCGCGCCAATCCGGTCTTTCACAGAAGATGCTGGATTCATGCTTTCTAGCTTCACCACAATCCGAGCAACCGCTCCTGACGCTTGGGGAATCTTGTTTAATTGAACTAAAGGAGTTCGGCCGATTAACTCTGTGATATCTTTCGCTATCCGCATGGGGGTACTCCGTCGTGTCTAAATATAATACATTGGACTCTGCTGGGCGCGAGTTTCTCTTTCCTCGCACAAGTCTTGGAGTGTATAACGACCCAAAACTTCTATTGAGGCAGCGTTAGCTTGCTCCCAAACTTCATAAACCAGAGTCTTTTCCAGAGTCGGAGAGTTAGAGGTATCTTTCTCTTTCCGCTCGCCTTCAACCAAAGTGACAATTTCAAGTATTGTAATCTGCCAAGGTTCCCGAACTAAAACGAAACCTCCTTTAGAGCCGCGTTGACTCTGCACCACACCAGCACGCCGGAGGTTGGTCAAAATTTGTTCCAGATAGCGCTCAGGTATGGGTTGCTTGGCAACGATCTCGCTCATGGTTAAAGGAAGTTTTTTTCCGTGGTGGCTTGCCAGTTCTAATAGTGCCAGCAGCGCATATTCCACTTTGGAAGACAGATCCAAGAGAGCGTAGTTTTGGCTATTCAACACTGTACTCAATATACTACGGTGAATTGAGGGACTTCTCGCAGTTTATGCGAAATTAATTTTTTTCAACTGTGGAATGTGATAACATCCCACTTATTACCCACAAAAACACTATACTCTATCGACTTACCGTAGATTTAGATATTACACAATTCCCAATATAAAGACTCGATCTTTTTCTGGGAATCATCCTGAGTTTCTGTTTTCAGAGCCTCACCTACCAACAAAAATCTCAACAGAGTATGCTAATAACTGATTTGCGAACCATTTTTGAGCGTGACCCAGCAGCCCGTAACTGGCTAGAAGTATTGTTCTGTTACCCTGGACTGCAAGCTCTAGTGTTTCATCGATTGGCGCACTGGCTGTATAAAATTGGAATTCCCTTTATACCAAGATTCATCTCTCATATTAGTAGGTTTTTAACCGGAATTGAAATCCATCCTGGGGCATTAATTGGCCAGGGAGTGTTTATAGACCACGGCATGGGAGTTGTGATTGGCGAGACTGCGATCGTGGGGGACTATGCTCTGATTTATCAAGGTGTCACCCTTGGCGGAACTGGGAAAGAAAGCGGCAAACGCCATCCAACTTTAGGTTCTCATGTAGTTGTGGGAGCGGGTGCGAAGGTATTGGGAAATATTCAAATTGGCGATCGCGTCCGTATCGGAGCCGGTTCTGTGGTGCTACGAGATGTTCCGAGTAACACTACAGTAGTTGGGATTCCAGGGCGCGTAACTCGTCAAAACAACTTAAATAGCAATGTTCTGGATCATGATAAAGTACGCGACGTAGAAGCTGAAGTCATCCGCGCTTTATTTGAACGCGTCAAGTCTCTAGAGAAACAGTTTGAGCAGTTGGAACAATCAAGTTTGTCCCCAACTGAACTTGGCGACGAATTAACCGACAACCCTAAGAGCAAAAACTCTGATGGGATGATTGAAGATTTTCTTGATGGTGCAGGAATTTAGGGAATGGAGGGGGAGAGGTGACAGGTGATAGATGACAGGTGACAGGTGATAGGGAATTATCTGTACCCTGTAACCTGTACCCTATTCCCTTCTTGGAGAGGTGATAGGGAATTATCTGTACCCTGTAACCTGTACCCTATTCCCTTCTTGGAGAGGTGATAGGGAATTATCTATACCCTGTAAACTGTAACCTATTCCCTTCTTGGAGAGGTGACAGGGAATTATCTATACCCTATAACCTGTACCCTATTCCCTTCTTCACTCCCCTCCTCCCCTCTTTAAAATACCCATAGGTTCTTATAACCTGATATAAATATAATACTACGGTTAATTTATCGGAGAATAGTGTTATACAATATGGTGTCTTTGTACACAAGCTTATCTAGTTCAAACAGTAACAATACTAAGCAACTTTTTGCCCGTAGGTCATTTCTGCCAGAGCATCATAACGACCTTTGGAAGATTGAAACGGGTTTTGTGAGAACTTTTAGCTATCTGGAAGATGGTACAACTGTTGCTTTAGGATTGTGGGGCCCTGGAGATGTCGTTGGTAAGGGGTTGTCAAAATTAGAACCTTATCAGATGGAATGCCTAACTAAAGTAGAGGCAACAGTTTTACCTCTAGAGGAATGGACTGAACTAACAGAAACTCTACTTGCCCATATCCAACAAGCTCAAGAATTGATGATTATTCGTAGCCATAAAAAAGTGGATACTATGCTTATCAAGCTATTGGCATGGTTATCCAAAAAGTTTGGTTCGGAAGTTGAGAAGGGACGTTTAATAGATATGCGTCTGACTCATGAAGACCTGGCGGAAATGCTCGGTTCAACTCGTGTTACAATCACTCGTGTTCTTGGGCAGTTTGAGCAAGAAGGCTTGATCGATCGTCTCTCCCTACATCGAATTGTGTTGCGAGAAGAAGAAATTTGGTACTATGAAATTTAATTATTTCAGTAAAACCAGCTATCGCCGTCAGCATTCGGCTTGCCCATAATTCTAAGATTCAAGGATTCTAGGTAAGCTAAACCGCTAGAAATTTGTGGCACTGTTCCCCGCAGTTCAATGTCAAAGCATCCTTCTGCATTTGGTTGTAGCATAGCCTTGGTAATATTAACTACCAAGCCGTAATTAGAAATTAACTGCGAAATCACGGGCGCTTGCAGATAGCATTTGGGAATATGTATCCGTAGACGAATTTGAGTAACTTGGCTTTTTTCAGAAACTGAAGAAACCAATGATAATCTGTTTTGGGAACTGGTTTTTTGGTTATTTAGTGCTGCCATTAGATAGTGATGATTTTATTAATTAGCGTAGGCGTAGCCCGTCGTAGACATCGCTATAAACGCTAGACAAATCTAGCCAAATCGGTAGTCCCAGTTTTTCTAAATAACTCAGGCTAGAGTAGAGTTGCTTTGTTCTTCCCCACAAATCCAAGTCAAACCAGCCGTCATCTTGTGTATCGGGTTGAAGTATAGCACTGGTGATATTGACTGTTAGTCCATAACGAGAAACTAACTCGGAAATCACTGGTTCTTGGTAATAAGATTTTAAGATGCACAGTTGCAAGCGTAATCGATTGGTTTGACCCTGAGAAATCCATTGCTGGAATTGTTCTTGCCATTTATTTGTCAACCATGCAGAGTCTTTGGGACTCAGTTTGCTAGCTGGATTTGGGAAAGGTAGAGTGTGCTGGTTGGGTTGAATTTGGTTAGCGATCGCTAGTTGCAGTAAATTCACTCCCAATCCTTGCAAGTAAGATAGGCTATTTGTCAGTTTTTGAGGATTTCCTGAAAGTTCCAAATCAAACCAGCCATCGCTATCACTGTCGGATGTCAGAGATGCAGCTTTAATATTGACAGTTAAACCATAACGAGACACCAGCCGAGAAATTACAGGTTGCCTGTTATACCGTTGAGGCACAAGAATTCGACTGTGGACTGAAGCAGGTTCTACAGATTTACTCTCAGACATCAGATTAATTCCCAATAGCGATGCCTACGGTGGTCACTGAGCTTTGTCGCTACGCAATTTTTGGGTTCGGCAGAGAATCTTGCTAATGCTGCGCCCCTATAATTCAACTGTATGTGGTTGAATATCAGCCTCATAGAAATTTTCATATTTGTAGCTTTTTCCCAAACTACGGTAAATCTATCGATTTAATGAACTAATTCTTATGTAAAGGAATATATCACAAATTGCGCAAAAAAGCATCAGCAAATTAACGTAAGTTCGGAGCAATTTATGTAGAGTAATGGACGCTAAACGAATTGAGAATTTATTCCATCTGTCCCTTCGCTGATATCGTCATTATCTTAGAATTAAAATTGAATGTATCCTTTTATCCTTTTTACCCGACCTCACTAAATCGCGTTGCTCCCGTTCGATGTTCTTGTGAGAGAATAAGTTACACATAGCTTTTAGGGACTTACATGAATAAACCCTAAAATATCATTACCTGACCCTCCAACTGGGGAATGTCGTTTACAAGATTTAAGTTTTAATAAGCACCCTATTTATTCACGAGTTCCTCACATTGTTTTTCTAATATCAAGCATCAAAATCGAGGCGCTCAAGTATTGCATTAACTATCTTGAGAATTCACCGCCTTAAACAACTTTAACAACATGAGTACAATCTATATGAACTTTAAAAAATTTGGTGTGTTACTGTCTATATCTACAATTTTTGGAATGAACGTTATTACAACCAAGACTTTGGCTGAAGATTTGCCTAGTATTACTTTTGGAGCAATAATAACGTCTGGATGTAGTGTTACAAATACGCTTCCTGGATCTGTCCCTACTACCTTACCCATCGCCTTGGATCAAATTAGTGCAAGCGAGGGTCAGCGTCAAAGGTGTATTTTACGTGCTCAGACTTTTATTCCTAGTGGTTTCTTCGTCGAAGATATGCAGATACTTTACCAAGGAAGTGCTACAGTTAGTCCAATGAGTAAAGGTGCTAGCTTAAGCAGAACCTATAGCTTTAGTGGTGGTTCTCTTGGTCAAGCCATATCTTCCATTAAAACTACCAACTTTACATCTAACGGTTCTAATGGATTTGCGGAGCAAGATGGTATTACTGTTCTATCTACTTCATGTGGTGGACAAGGACAATTAGGTATTAATATAATTGCACAATCATCACTAGGAAGTTCTATAGACATCTCCAAAATAGTAATACTTTCTGGTAAGCTGTCACGTTGCTAAATTTAATAAACTGTATTACTTTCATTTGTAATTTTTAGCTCCCATTTAATCAGACCACTTTCATTAAGCAATTTACTCGACTTATTTGCCAGATATTTACCAATTGATGTTGGGGAATCGCCTCATATAATACCGCCCCTTTTTTATCAACCGAAGGTATGCCAATGGCTTTCGTGGTATAGTTTTAGCGTGAATTAAGATGAGATTATCCAAAGTTTTTGCCTCTTGGAAATCTTATGCACCTCTTTACATCCGACTTGTGTATACACGGTAGCAAAGAGCGGGAGAACAAAAGAAATGCATATTGCCTTACAAACGGTTAATAGGGGGAAAGGAGAGAAATAGCTCTTTATTGCCAATAACCGCAGCTTTACGGTTGGACGCCACTACCGTCACAAAGATTAAAACCCTTAATACTTAGTTAAATTAAAGACATCAAGAAGGATGAGGGCAAATCTCTCAAACGATATGAGCGATCCACGCGTAACTACATACG
>NZ_JADEXF010000113.1 GCF_015207245.1 Nostoc cf. edaphicum LEGE 07299 | reverse complement strand
GGGTTAGGGTGGGGTACAACCTTGGTTACTCAATTTTGGCTATTAAATTCCAACTGCATTTATTCTAAAAATTAAATTTCACTAATTAGTAAAGTTTCTATTTTTATTGTTAGCAATTATTAAATCAATTTAATAACATATTTTTAGCACAACTGCATTAGTTGAATCATATTTTATATTGGTAGAAATAAAACGATCTCTGAAAAAGTTCTCAATTGATCGCCAATTTTTGATTATAATTATTAACCTGTGAATATAGCGATTAATCAGGATATAACAAAATCGGCAACATGGCTAAAATTATCGTTACTGGAGTCGCAGGCTTTATTGGTTCTCAGCTTGCAGAAACATTGCTAGAGCAAGGAGAAGAAGTAATCGGGATTGATGAATTCAATGATTATTACGATCCGATGTTAAAGCGAAACAATGTTGCACACTTACATCGCTCACCTGGGTTTACATTAATTGAAGGAGATATGCAGTTTTTAGATTGGCACAAACTCCTAAAAGATGTTGATGTAGTTTACCATCAAGCGGCGCAAGCAGGGGTTAGAGCAAGTTGGGGTAAAGCTTTTCGAGGCTATACAGAACGAAATATTAACGCTACACAAGTTTTACTGGAAGCAGCTAAAGATGCTAGACACCTAAAAAGATTAGTGTTTGCCTCTTCATCTAGTGTATATGGTGATGCAGAAACATTACCTACCCACGAGAGAATTTGTCCTCAACCGGTTTCTCCTTACGGCATTACGAAGCTAGCAGCAGAGTTTTTGTGTGAACTGTATTACAAGAACTTTGGTGTGCCCTGTGTGACATTGCGCTATTTCACAGTTTATGGCCCCAAACAGCGCCCAGATATGGCATTTCATAAGTTTTTTCAATCCATTTTGCACGATGAGGCGATTCCTATTTACGGCGATGGTCAGCAAACGCGGGAGTTTACGTTTGTTAGTGATATTGTCGCCGCTAATTTAGCTGCCGCCACCGCACCCGAAGCAGTGGGAGAAATCTTTAATATCGGCGGTGGTAGTAGGGTGGTTTTAGCAGAAGTCTTAAATACGATTGAAGAAATTGTTGGGAAGTCAATCAAAAAAAACCACATAGAAAAAGCGATGGGAGACGCACGTCACACTGGTGCTGATGTATCTAAAGCGCAGAAAATTCTCGGATATCAGCCCCAAGTCTGCTTAAGAGAGGGTTTAACACAGGAATGGGAGTGGGTAAAATCTTTGTATTCCCCCTAGTAATTTTCGTAGTGATGAGCATTTGAGTAGCGCTTAAGCTTGTCAGTGTGTGTGACTTAAACATTAAAAACAACACCTTGGCGCACAGCACGCTTGCGATCGCTTTTACGAGTACCCCCAGCCATCTGATACTCATGGCTATTTTTTCCAAACTTATAAGCAACGCCAAGTAAAATTTTTTCAGAATAATCTGCCAAAGCCCTTTCATTTTCGGTGATTTGGGTTAGTAAAACATCAATAGTAGAGAGGGTAGTATTGTAAGCTTCCAGCGATTGACGAAGACCTTCAATTTTCTCAGTATAATCTTTAACTGTTAAACTATCTCCTACATCTAGAGTAGGACTGATAGATTTAATGCTTGCCAAGCGCATCTCAGCTTTGCTAAGAACGCGTGAATCGCGTTTGTGCCTTGCCATAATGAATACTCCTCAATCTGAAAAATAACTTAAATTTTTAGTAATTCTATAGTGGACAATTTTTTAAAATGTTGTCCTGCGTAAAATTGTTGATTTTTGTTAAAAAGACTAAAATTTGTCTCATTTCACCTATTCTCGTGTCTCTCATAACCGCAGTAGCTACACAAAGAGCAGCTAGGGGCGAGTTTATAAAAAAATTGGATGTGTTAGAAATCTGTAGAATGAACCCGCTCTTACTTTTTTCTCACTCAGGACTCAGTTAAGTTAAAGCAGAAGTTGCTATAGCAAAAGCGGAAGTTCTTACAGGGAAGGCGGAAGTTCTTACAGAGTGCGCGAAACACTGAAACGTCAAGGCGGAACTTCTTACAGAGTGCGCGAAACACCGAAACGTCAAGACGGAAGTTCCTACAGGGAAGGCGGAAGTTCTTACAGACTGCGCGAAACACCGAAACGTCAAGGCGGAAGTTCTTGCAGGGAAGGCAGAAGTCGTTACAGACTGCGCGAAACACTCAAACGTCAACCCTGGAGCAATATTTTTTGATGGATACTAATCGCTTTGTGAGTCTAGGGACTTGCAAAAAATAAATTATCCCAAATTTCCCAAATTATAGATTTGGAGGAGCGCAAAGGCTTGCGCCCTTACGACGGGATCTTTTTTTAACCGGAAGTCCCCTATCCATATCAGCAATATCCCTAGCATTACTGTGCCTCTATGAAATATGTAGTTTTTGAACTTGAACATATTTAGTATTTATTGTCAATACATAAACCCTAAAATATATTGCTAAACTCAATTTGCTTAATTTACAACATCTCAGTACAGTAAACTTAAAAGCAGTTTGAAGGTCATAAAAATGACGACTCAAAAAAGGGTTGCTGTAGTTACAGGAAGTAACCGAGGGCTAGGATATGCAATTTCCCGTCAATTATCCCAAATTGGCAACCGCGTAATTCTGACGAGTCGTAATGAAACAGATGGTCTTGCTGCCAAGCAGCAGTTGTCCAGTGAAGGGTTTGATGTTGACTATCACAAGTTGGATGTTACCAATGATGGAAGCGTGCAGCAGCTTACCGAGTGGTTGCGTGAAACTTATGGCAAAGTAGATATTCTGGTCAATAATGCAGGTGTAAATCCCACAACAAAGCCTGAAGAATCCAGCTTACTGACTGTCCAACTGGAAACGATGCGATCTACCTTTGAAACTAATGTTTTAGCGGTACTCAGAATTTCTCAAGCACTAATTCCGTTAATGAAGGTGCAAAACTACGGTCGCATTGTCAATATCTCAACGGAAATGGCATCTCTGGCGTCAGTACCGGGAGACTACTACCCTTTAGCGCCTTCCTACCGACTCTCAAAGGTGGGAGTAAATGGACTAACAGCGATTCTGGGGAAAGAACTCCAAGGTACTAACATTCTGGTAAATGCCTATTCTCCAGGTTGGATGAAGACCGATATGGGAGGAGATGATGCTCCGTTCACGGCAGAAGAAGGAGCGCAAACAGCTGTTTATTTAGCAACACTTCCCGATGGAGGAGCGCAAGGACTATTTTTTGCAGAGATGCGAAAGTTTGGTGGCCCCATTCAATTACAGTGGTAGGTTAAGATGGGAAATTCCGCAGTTTTACCGCCTATTTACGTAGATACAACCATTGAATTAGCGCCTGCTAAAGTTATTGCCTCATTCCCGATCAATACTTTTTTAGAAAATCTAGTGATACCTGCGGCGGGCTACGCCTACGCACCAGATGGCACAATATTTGTAACTAATCACGAAGTTGGCGAGATTGTTCGTATTAGTCCAGATGGCAATCAGCAAATTCATGCCATTGTTGAGGGTAAAGTGAGTGGTCTTGCTTTCGCTGCCAACGGGGGTTTAGTGGCAACAGGTTGGAATGCTGATTCTATACCAGTGGTTTCTTTGGTAGCCAGTGATGGGACAGTGGAAACCTTGCTGAAACTGCCAGATGCAATATTTCTCAATGGCATCACTCCCCTTTTTAATACTCAGTATTTAACAGCAGATTCTTATCGGGGTGCAATTTGGCTGATTGATATCGCTCAACCTCGTGCCTCAATATGGCTAGAACATCCAATGCTTGCTCGTAGCAATTCGGAAAATATCATTCCGGCTGCAAATGGTTTGAAGCGTTTTGGTGATTTTCTCTACGTTTCAAATACTGAAAAAATGTTGCTGTTGCGCATTCCCATTGATACCGCAGCTCGACCAGGTGAGCCGGAAATTTTTGTTGAGCAAACTAATATTGATGACTTCGCCTTTGATGTGGAAGGCAATCTGTATGGAGCAACGCACATATACAACAGTGTGGTGCGAATTGCAAGCGATCGCACTACTACTATTATTGCTCAAGCCGAGGCAGGTGTAATTGGTAGCACAGCCGTGGCTTTTGGTCAAACTGAAAGCGATCGCACTGCAATTTATGTTGTGACTAATGGTGGGATGTTCTTACCTCCACCCACTGGTGTCGTTCCTGCTAATGTTGTTCGGCTTGAAGTTGGAAAACCTGGATATCCCTTGGCTTGAGCGTGACCGAATTTTAGATTTTAAATTTGGGATTTTTAATTGAAAATCCCAAATTTATAAATGTTTCACAGCAAGTAAATCGATACTTGCCCTCCGAAAATCAAACTACGTGAAAAAATCTAAAATCAAAAATTGATTGGCATAAATAATGGAGATAGAACAGAACGAGCAATTTGTAACCGTGGTCATTACACAACTTGTCAAACCTGGATGCGAAACTGCTTACGAAGCTTGGTTGAAAGAGATTACCAGGGTTTCCAGAGCTTACGTGGGTCACATGGGAACAAATGTGATTTGTCCCCAACTTGGGGTACGAAATGAATATGTTATTATCTTCCGATTTGACAATTATGAAAATTTAGAAGTGTGGATGACATCGCGCGATCGCGAACATCTACTTAATCAAAGTAAGCATTTAGTTGAATCCGATCCTTATGTTCAAAAAATCAGTGGATTAGAAGCTTGGTTTTCTCTTCCTGGTCAATCATTAAAAACTCCACCGCGCTATAAAACAGCCTTACTAACTTGGGGAGCTGTATATGTGTTGATTAATTTATTGAATGCGTTCTTAGTACCCCTAATTCGAGGTTTACCACCCTTGATTATTTCGTTGATTATAACGATTATTATGGTTTTACTCTTAACCTATGTTGTCATGCCGAGAGTTAGCCGTTTGTTTAGCTTTTGGCTATATCCTAAATCACGAAAAATTTAGGAATAAAGTCGAACTAACCCTATTTCAGATCCGAAGACAACCATCACAGCGATCGCGCCATCACAATATAGCCTTTCTTAGTTGATTCCGATACAGACCTCAATACGGTTCAGTTAAGCCTAAAACTCTTTGTCAAAGTCAACTTTTTTAACGAACCGCAGAGGCGCAGAGGAAACAGAGAGAAGAGAAAAAATGCTTAACTGAACTGTATTGCACCAGATCCGGCGTTCAATGATATCGTTGCCAGAACCACCGTTAAACGTGTCCTTCCCCACGGCGGCTTGAATCCTATCGTTGCCAGCTCCGCTTTATAAATCAAAAAAGTGGCATTCATTTATAAAGACTGAATACCACTTTGTATTTATCAAAACTCCTAATGACGGAGATATTTTACCCAGGTAGAGTTATCCCAGTCACAGCGATCGCACCTGCGATCGCACTGGCGCAAAGAGAAGTAATCGCTGTCCCAAATATCCACCACGCGGCATTTGCAACGGTTTTCTTGGTTTCTTCGGCTTGCTTTTTAGCTTGCTCTTGAATCGCTTTCAGACGTTTTTGAGTTTCTTTCTGGATGCGTTCGGCTCGTTGCAATACGCCATCCCGCGCCGCTTCTATTTGGTTTACGATCCGGTTAGCATCTGCCTCAGAAATATCTTCACGAGAACTTAATACAGCAACTAAGGTGTCACGATCGAATTGACTGAGGCGATCGCGCAATGCTTCAAATCCAGCTTGGGGATCGTCAAACACTTTCGCAAAGTCTTGCTTAATCCCTTCATAGTCGAGTTCGGAACGATTCAGGGAGTTGAGATAGTTGCGAACTTTGGCAAAAACTCCGTCTAGCACTGATTGTACTCTCTGCTGAATCTGCTGGAATTGTTCAACAATCGAGCTGCGAACAGAATCAATTTGATCGACAATTCGGTTAGCTTCTTCTTCTGAGATATCCTCACGTTGGGATAATAGCGCCACAATTGTCGAACGGTCAAATTTCGCGGCGCGATCGCTTAAATTGCCAATTCCAGCACGGGGAGAAGACAGCAGCAATTGTAAATCGCGTTTGATTCCTTCGGGGTTGAGTTCTTCTTTGTTGGTATTACGCAGATATTCTTCGAGATTGGCTTCAAAATCTAAAGCTTGTTGAGTGGTGCGCTTTGCTAAACGTCGTGGCGCTCTCAGGATATCACCAATGGCATCTTGAGCGCGATCGATGATCTGATTAACCTGCTCTTGGCTCAAGTCGCCGCGTTGACTCACGAGTTTAACCAAGGTTTCTCGATCGACATTAGACAAGCGATCGCGCAGTGCTAAGGCTCCAGCTTGAGGATCGTCGAGTAATTTCTCCAAATCGGCTCTAATACCTTCTGGATTAAGTTCTTCCAAGTTGGTATTGCGGAGATAGTCTGCGATCGCTTTTGTAGTCTTTTCGTACTGTTCTTTCGCCTGTTGCGGTACTTGCAAAATACTATCTCGGACTGCTTCAAGTTGATCGAGAGTTTGGTTTATCTGTTCTTCGCTCAAATCTTGACGCTGACTGAGCAATTGTACTAAGGTATCGCGGTCAAATTGCGATAGGCGCGATCGTAAAAGGCTAATTCCGGCTTGGGGATCGTCTAGTAAAATTCTAAACTCACGTTTGATAGCTTCAGGATTGAGTTCATCTTTGTTAGTATTCCGCAGATAGTCTTCAACTCTTTGGCGCAGTTCATCGGCTTTCGCTTTTGCTTGCTCTTGCAATTCTCTAGCACGATTCAAGAAATTATCGCGGTTGCGTTCGAGTTGACTAACAATATTATTAGCTTCCTCTTCGCTGATATCTTGACGCTGTTGGAGTAATTGTACATAAGTATCGCGGTCAAATTGCCCGAAGCGATCGCTTAAATCTTCAAACCCAGCTTCTGGATCTTCCACCAATCTAGCAAAGTCACGTTCAATACCTTCAGGATTGAGTTCTTCTTTTCCCGTAGAACGCAGATAATCTTCGATGCGGCTGCGGAAATCTTGTCCTTTTTCTCGTGCTTGAGCCTGTTTGACGGTTTCTAAAACTTCCAGGCGATCGCTTTCCATTTGTTCGGAAATCTCTTTCACTCTGGCTTCACTAAGATCGTCCCGCTGCTTCAGCAAATTAGTGAAAAATTCTTGATTAATTTCTTCCAACTCCCGTCTTACAGTTGTTGGATCTGCATTCACGTCATAGATGACTTCTTTAAATTCATCTACTAACGTAATTCGGTTAAAGTGCCAAGGAAATGAATGTAATATGTAGTCTTTTACATCTGCCTTAATCGTGTTTTCCAGTGATATCGGCAATTTTGCAGATACTTGCTCAGTTGCTTCTTCTCTAAACTTTTGAAGTTGTTCTGTGATTTGCTCTACATCGACATCTTGAACTTTTTCTTTCAGCTTTTGCAACTGAGTTGTAATTTTGTTCACATCGATATTAGAAAGGTTTACCCGTTCCAGAACTGCTGGCGCAGCTGCACTTAAGCCATACCTAATAGCTTGCTTTATTACACCATTGCCATTACCGCCTCCGATTGTAACCAGTTCTTGAAGCCGTTCACCCAATTGTTCAGAATTAAGTTCTTCAGGAGTCGCGGACTTGAGTAAATTAATTACTTGTTCTGTGGGATTTTTACGATTTAAAGCTTGTTGCCATGCACCTTCAAATTGGTCAGCAATGTTATTGATATCTTCTTTAGATAAATCGCCACGGCTGCTGATTAAATCAACAAATGTTTGGCGATTAACGTTTTGCAATAGATCGCTATTAGCAACAGATTGCAAATCTGTATCCTTAAGAAGTTGGTCAAATTGACTCCGAATTTCTTTGATATCCAGCTTTGGCAATTGTAGAGAACCTAAAGAACTTTGGAGTGTATTTCTAATCCCTTCCGAATCAAAACCTGAAGTTAATTCCCGCCGAACTGCGGCTGTAATATCTTCAGCAGTAGAAACTAACTGTTTTTTTGCAGTATTAGCACCGATGCCAGCAGTTGCCGTGTCCATCAGCGTCTGTAGTCCAGGAGAGACAGTCTTAGATAT
>NZ_JADEXF010000112.1 GCF_015207245.1 Nostoc cf. edaphicum LEGE 07299 | reverse complement strand
TTGCTGCATACAGCAAATTATATTGCAAAAATAATTATTCTTAATCATCACTTACAACCACTGCTGATTGCAAAAATGAGCAATCCATATTTGTGCGGAGTCTGTCAATGCAGTTACTTTTTGAAGTTAAATGTCGCTAAACACTCGATATTCTAGCATTTGCACTAGTTATTGCCACATCAATAAACTCGCTGTAACAAGTAGGTTGCCCACTCAATAAAAATACCTTGTATCTAAAAGATAGATGCTCTACAGCATACTATTTCTCTCTAAACTCTACTTTAATAAAGCTTAGAGTATCCTCGGTGAAAATACGGAATTAAATAATATTTTTAATGAAGTTTTGAATTGAATTCCGACTGATAAGTAAATTTTTTTGTGGAGATTAAAAAATGCCACCAGTGCTTTCTGAGCAACATGTGGGTGAAAGAATTTTGTATACCTTGGGTACAAAACTTTCAGAAAAAGAATTAGAGAACTTCTTGGCAGAAATGGAGATTGTGGAGCCACCATCAGCAAAGCAATTCTGGGAATCTGCACAGACGAATCCTGGTATATACATTATTCTTACAGGTAAAGTCCGACTATTAGATAGCTCAGAGAATTTAATTACTACCTTTGGTGCATGGTCTGTCTTTGGTGAATTGACTTTGTTTCCCGAAGCTAACTTTAGTCCTTATGTAGTTAGAGCTTCGACAAGCCTAAAACTTGGCTATTTTAGGCAAGAAGCATTGCAAAGGTTGATAGACAAGTATCCTAACATTCGCGATCGCCTATTTGCCCGTGCAGAACTTTGGGATTTGTTGTTGTTATGTCGCCAAGTATCACAATTCCCACGCCATACATCACAAGTTTCAGGAATGCTCAAAGCCTTATCTTTGTTTGAGCGGCACCAGTTAGACACTGGCTCTGTAAGTCCAGAAATATCTCAAGATTCACAGTTGTGGCTATTGTACAAAGGTCAACTGCGGCATTCAGAAGGCGATTCTTTGACACCAGGTACAATCTTTGCTCAACCAAAACAAGGAGATTGGCAAACAACGCTACCAACGATTGCTTACATTCTGAAAAACGACCAGATGCAAACAGCACTAGAATACTTCCCGGAGTTGGGGGAGTGGGCTTTTGCCATGAGTGTCAGCGAAACGGAATTGGAGACTGAGGACACAACTATCGGCTCAGTACATCGCAGAAGATTAGGTAGTAGAGAAAAAACTTCCCCATCTCCAAAATCTAAAATTATTCCTTTTCCCCAAAAAGAGAAGCAATCACAACAACAGCCAACAAAAAAATCACGTTTTTACTTTCCCAGTCCGAAAGTACAAATGGGGCATTGGTGGAAGCGGATTACCAAAAGCTATCCCTTCTATGCCCAACAAAGTGCAGCTGATTGTGGCTCTGCTTGCTTGGTGATGATTGGTAACTATTGGGGCAAACATTTTAGTATCAATCGCTTACGGGATATGACCAATGTCACTCGCAACGGTGCATCCCTAAAGGCTATGGCAGCAACAGCAGAATACCTGGGTTTTGCCACCCGTCCAGTGAAAGCTACCCTTGATAAATTAGCAGAACAACCTTTACCTGCAATTGCTCACTGGGAAGGTAAACACTTTATTGTTGTCTATGAAATCACCAAAAAGCGGGTGATTGTATGTGACCCGGCTCTTGGTCAACGCAGTCTGACAAAAGCTGAATTTCAAGCAGGTTGGACTGGTTATGCATTGTTATTGCAACCTACAGCTCTACTAAAAAGTGCTAAAGACGAAAGTAGAAGCTTCTGGAAATTTTTTGAGTTAGTCAAACCTCACTATCGAACACTGCTAGAAATTTTTATAGCTTCGATAGTCATTCAATTATTTGGGTTAGTAACGCCAGTATTTACCCAGTTGTTGCTCGACAGAGTACTTGTGCAACGCAGTGTTCCAACCTTAAACGCCATTGGTTTGGGAATGATTGTTTTTGGGTTGTTTGGTGTTGCTGTCAACGGTGTACGGCAATATCTCTTATTTCACACTGCTAACCGCATTAGTATCGCCTTACTCGTAGGCTTCATCAAACATACCTTCCGTTTGCCCCTTGCTTATTTCGAGTCGCGTTTCGTTGGGGATATAATCTCGCGCATCCAAGAAAACCAGAAAATTCAGAACTTCCTTACTGGTCAGACACTCTCGATTGTGTTGGATATGCTGACATTAGTAGTTTATCTGGCTTTGATGTTTTCCTATAGCTGGCGGATGGCATTATTCGTGCTGTGTACTGTACCGCCATTTTTTATCTTGGCGCTGGCCAGCACAAGTATTTTGCGCCGTATCTCCAGAGATATTTTTAATGCAGCTACCAAAGAACAAAGCTATCTCATAGAATCTTTAAGCGGAATTCGTACCGTCCGCTCATTAGCAATTGAACAGACAGTGCGTTGGCGTTGGGAGGAACTGCTAAATGATTTAATCAAAAAAGACTTTAATGCTCAAATAATTGACAATCGTTTGCAAATTATCAGTGGCGTCATCCACACCTTTGTAAATACTTCATTGCTGTGGTACGGAGCAACCCAGGTAATTAATAACGAACTAACTATTGGACAATTAGTTGCTTTCAATATGTTAGTGGGTAACGTCTTGAGTCCTTTCCAACGACTGGCTTTGCTGTGGAATGAATTACAAGAAATCGTGATTTCCACTGAACGGATTAATGATGTGTTGGAGGCGGAACCAGAAGAAGACTTAGAAACTAAACCCCGCAAGTCGTTGGGTAAACTCCGCGGTAACATTTGTTTTCAGAATGTTACCTTTCGTTATCACTCAGAAAGCGACACTAACGTATTAGAAAATCTCAACTTTGAAATTAAGCCAGAACAGATGGTTGCAGTCGTAGGGCGCAGCGGTTCTGGAAAAACAACTCTCAGTAAATTGATTTTGGGTTTATACCCACCGACAGATGGGAAAATACTCATTGATGGTAATGATATCACCAGTGTATCTATGCGATCGCTGCGTTCCCAAGTCGGCGTTGTAGACCAAGATACTTTTCTGTTTGGTGGAACTGTTCGCGAAAACATTGCGATTGCTAATCCAAATGCTTCTTCAGAACAAATTATCCAAGCAGCAAAATATGCTGGAGCCGATGAATTTATTCAAAAATTACCGCTGGGTTACGAATCCGAAATTGGTGAAAGCGGCGGAATGCTCTCTGGTGGACAGCGCCAACGCCTAGCTATTGCTCGTGCTTTGCTCGGAAATCCTCGGTTATTACTGTTTGATGAAGCCACTAGTCACCTCGATTCAGAATCAGAACGGATTATTCAAAACAACCTCAAAACAATTCTTAAAGGACGCACAAGTGTAATTATTGCCCATCGCCTCTCTACAGTCCGTAACGCGGACTTAATCCTGGTTTTAGATCAAGGTATTTTGGTAGAAAGCGGTACCCACGACGAATTAATCGCTAAAAAAGGTCATTATTACTACCTGAATCAACAACAGATGTCTCAAGTTAGTTGATGGGGCATTGGGCAGTCTTTTTATTCTCGACGAGACTCTGCGTAAACAATTTTGAATTTTGAATTTTGAATTGATTTCCCCCTCACTCCCCATCTACTTTTATTGGAAATAAAACCATGCCACATCCCAATAGATCGTCGCCACTTCCCCAAGATGAGCAAGATGAATATCAAAGTTACAAACAGCAAGAGGAATCGGTAGAGTTAGACGAGCAGACAGAGGCAGAAAATGAAAGTCAAGATTTGTACTATGGTACAGAAAAACTACTCAATGCCTTACCTCGAATTTGGACTCGTGGTTTGTTGTATACGCTCATCGGCTTTGCTGGTCTATTCTTGCCTTGGGCAATTCTCTCGAAAGTCGATGAAACTGGTAGCGCCAGAGGACGTATGGAACCTAAAGGCGCAACTCAAAAATTAGACGCTCAGGCTGCTGGGAGTGTCAAAACAGTTACAGTCAAAGAAGGAGATACAGTTAGAGCCGGACAGGTTTTACTGGAACTGGATTCTGAGTTGCTGCAAACAGAACTCCAACAAGTCCAGAGCAAATTGCAAGGGCTACAAAATCGGCAATCCCAACTGGAATTGCTGAAAAATCAACTCCTAATGTCAACGAGTCTTTTAGAACAACAAAATAAATCCCAAGAATTAGAAAAAATGGCTCAACTTAACCAGGTGCGGCAAAACCTGGATGCCAAACTGAGTAGCTATAACCTCCAAAAGTTAGAAAAACAATCATTAGTTAAGCAAGCAGAGGAGCAAATTGCTACCAGTCGCGACGATCAAGAATCGGCTGAAGCCCGTTTGAGCATAGATTCTAAGCAAGTTGAACGCTTTAGCAAACTCGTTGACAATAAGGTAGTTGCTGCGACCCAATTTGATGAAATCAAAAAACAAGAGCAAGGAAGCAAACGACTTTATAAAAAGTCTCTATCAGATATTAAACAAGCCGAATTGCGTTTAGCCCAAGAGCTAAATAATTATCAAGTAACTATCAAAACGTTGGAGTCTGATATCAAACAGGCAAAACTCCGACTGCAAGAAGAACAAAGTAGTTATAAAAGTGCCACGCAAGCCGGACAACTAGCTGTAATGAAAAATCAGGAGCAGCTAAAAGATATACAGGCACAAATAACAGCAACGCAATCAGAAATCGCTCAGACTAAAAGCCAGCTTATATCTACAAGATTGCAAATTCAGCAGCGCGTGGTGCGATCGCCGATTAATGGGGTGATTTTTGAATTACCCACCACTAAGCCAGGAGCGGTGGTACAAGTCGGTCAAAGGATTGCCCAAATTGCACCCACAAAAACAGACTTTGTACTCAGAGCGAATATGCCTAATCAGGATAGCGGTTTTTTGAAGGTAGGAATGCCAGTAAAAGTTAAGTTTGATGCCTATCCCTTCCAAGAGTATGGCATCGTGCAAGGAAAAGTTACTTGGATCTCACCTGACTCGAAAGTTAGCCAAACACCCCAAGGCAACATCGAAACCTATGAATTAGAAATCATCTTAGACCAGCAGTATGTCCAAAGTGGCAACAAACGTATTCCATTAGGTGCTGGTCAGACAGCAAATGCTGAAGTCATCATTCGTCAACGCCGAGTTATTGACTTTGTTCTAGATCCGTTCAAAAAACTGAAAAAGGGCGGTTTGGAGATGTAGTTAAAGTATCGCACTGAAATCAGGAAACAGGACAAAGGAGACTGGAGGAATCATTATATGCTCTTTGCCCACCTACCCTGAGCGAACGCGAACAGCGTCTCATAGAAAAACTGGAGGGATGCTCAATCCGCTTAATTATTGGAGATATCGTGTTATGCCCCACAATCTGACCATTTCTACCTCAAATATCATTCACAGTCTTAAACTCTCCTGTCAGATACCTGCTGTTGTGGAAGCGATCGCATCACAAAGTATTATTGCCGAAGCAGCTCAAGCGGCAGGAATTACAGTCACGCCAGAAGAACTACAGCAAGAAGGAGATAACTTAAGGTTCGCCAAGAAGCTTGTCAAAGCTAAAGACACCTGGTCATGGCTAGAAAAACACCACCTCTCTGTGGATCAGTTTGAAGAATTAGCCTACAACAACATCCTTTCGCGGAAGTTAGCGAATCATCTATTTTCCAATCAACTGGAAAAGCACTTTTACGAACATCAGCTAGATTATATCGCCGCCGTTACCTACGAAGTTGTCTTCGAGGATCGAGACTTGGCTTTAGAGCTTTTTTATGCCCTAGAAGAAGGCGAAATCAGTTTTCCAGATATTGCTCGTCTATATATCTCAGAACCAGAAGCTCGTCGTGCTTATGGATACAAAGGACTCCGATACCGCAAAGATTTTCGTCCAGAGATTGCAGCCGCTGTCTTTGCTGCTGCACCACCAGAAGCTCTCAAACCGATAACGACTCCCAAGGGAGTGTATTTAATTTGGGTGGAAGAAGTAATTCAACCCCAATTAGATGAACAGTTGCGCCAAAAAATCATTACAGAATCCTTTTCTGATTGGTTAAAGCAACAAATCACCACGATGAAAATAGTTACTCAAATAGACTCAGACGGTTCAGAAGAGGAATTAATAGATATGTTATTCACCAAAACTAAATAATTTCATAATTTTCAAATGTTTTTGTTGCTAAATATCTACCCTAAGTCGTGGGAGATTTATCTAGTCTTCAAAATGTTGCAGATACAGGTTTTATTTACTTCAAAACTTAATAGTTTTTTCTTTTTAGTGTTTTGTAAATATATTCTACGAAGTGCTGTATTTGCGTTATTTAAAATTAAATCCAATCGCTATAACTCTTGCTAGGCAGTATTTTTTAATTTCTGCTTAAATTTGTTATGCAGTTTTTTATAACTTCAATTAGGGCTATTTTTAATGATTTTTGAATATAAATACATTAGTTTTTTTAATCATAAAATCTTCCAAAAAGCATTGACTTTTTTGAGGAATAAAGTATATTAGATGTATAGCCAAACGAAACAAGTTGGTTAGACCAAGATTCCCAACAACAGTTACAAATTTTAGGAGAACTCAAATGATCATTTCTGATCTGAACTACTTGGAAAATACCACTGAAGAAATTATTGGTGGTACTTCTTCTTATAAGCCTAAGAAAATCATCATCATAATCAAGAAGCCTGAAGTCAGAAAATACACCAGCATTGCACAAGCAGATGCAGATGCTTCAGCAACCGGCGGCGTTAACAACATCGCTGTAACCTTTACTAACGCTACCGTTACTCCTAACAGTGCTACTGCTTCGTCATCAAGCTATGCTTCTACTTCTTACCAGTAGTAACAAGTAGTAATAATTAAACTCTACTTACAAAAAGTATTAACTTCTGGAAGTAGAGTTAGGCTCGAAAGCTTAGTATATTGATAAATGCCGAAGGCTCAAATGAGCAAAGAGCCTTCGGCTTTTACCAAAAGTACATCTTTTGGTCTTAAAAAAATGTTTCTGCAATAAAATTTTACAACTTAGAACATTTAATTCTCAACCCAGTTTGCAGCCTGTGTTGTTTAACCGCCCTGAATTAAAACTCTGGGCTAATAGTCATAAGAGGAAGACTTTACCGTAGCCTTAAGCTTCTCGTAGACCCCCGAAAGGTAGAGAAGAGTAAAATTCCTGTTAATTAAGTTTAAGAACTAACCAAGCAGACATGATATCAATCGATATCAGTTATAAGTTTCAAAAGCTTGAGTTCCTTGCAGATATAGGAACAAAAGACATTTTAAATAAAAAAGATTGTATTTATAGCCCATAAATCAAAGGATACAAGCTCCTAAGTTTATTTATGGGGATTGTTAATTTTGAATTTGGAGCAAAGCGACGTGACCACAATTCCTGATGCTCTCCAACTCGCAAGTCAATATCACCAAACTAAGCGCTTCACCCAAGCCGAAGAGATTTATCGTCAAATTATAGGCTTAGATCCCCAGCAGTCAGAGGCATTTTATGGATTAGGTCTGCTGGCGCAGGAACGGGAACAATATCAGAATGCAGAACAATTTTTTCAAGCAGCCTTGCAATTACAACCTGAAGCAGGGGTAATACATAACAGTTTGGGGTTTAGTCTGCAACAACAGGGTAAGCTAGAAGAAGCGATCGCCTGTTATGAAAAAGCATTAGAAATTCTTCATGACAGCATAGAAGTACAAATTAATATCAATAATATTCTCCACATTCAAGGTAAGCTGTCACCAGAAGAACAAATCCACTACGCAGAGTTGAATGAGCAATTTGCTTTAGCTAGGCAACAGGCAGGCGATTTCAAGATAGCAGAATTATATTATCGCCAAGCTATTGCATTGCAGCCAGATTTGGTATCATCTCATACTAATTTAGGAGAAGTACTCCAAAAACAAGGGCGATTCAATGATGCCATCGATTCTTACCAAGAAGCACTGAAAATTAAACCAGACTATCATTACGCCTATCACAACTTAGGGTATCTTTTTCAGGAAAAAGGAAAATTTGCAGAAGCAATAGAAG
>NZ_JADEXF010000111.1 GCF_015207245.1 Nostoc cf. edaphicum LEGE 07299 | reverse complement strand
GTTTGATTGTCTTATCCCAGCTACCACTAGCGAGAATCTGCCCATCTGGACTGAAAGCAACTGATTTTACCGCGTGTGAGTGTCCCAAGAGGGTGCAGATTTCTTTTAATGTCTCAACCTCCCACAATTTGATAGTTTTATCATCGCTAGCAGTTGCCAGAATTTGACCATCTGGACTGAAGGCAACGGATTTTACAGCTTGGGAATGTCTTGATAAGCTAGCTAGGAGTTTTTGGGTATTTAAATCCCACAATTTAACAATCTTGTCATCACTACCACTGGCTAAAGTGCTACTGTCAGGACTTATGGCAAGGGCATTCACACTACTTAATCTCCCAGAATGCCCAGTTAGGGTATCCAAACATCGCCAAGGAGGATTTGGTAATTTAAAATTTTGAGTTTTACATTCCATACCCATTGCTTGCATAACTTCATCAGCCGATTGAAAGCGGCGGTGAACAGCATTTTGCAGCAGCTTGTCGAGGATTTGGGCCAAGCGTAGACTCTTTACGTCTTGTCGCCAGACATTACTTACCTTAGTAGTAAGATATTGTTGCCAAACCCAGCAATCATTTGCAATATCATATAAATCAAAGGGAGGAATCTGGGTAAGTAAGTAAATACAACTTACACCCAAGCTATATAAATCACTAGCAAAAACGGCTTTTCCCTTCGTTTGTTCTGGTGCAGAGTATTCTGGACTGCCGATACTGGTTTCAAATGTTAGCCGATCAATTTCTGTGACGATTTTCGCACTACTAAAATCGACTATAACGAAATTTCCCTTCTTGGTAATTGGGGATCTACGGATGATATTGTGGGGTTTAATATCGCGGTGGATGATGTGGCGATCGCTAATAAACTGCAAAACTGGCAACAAATCTTCTAACAGTTGCCAAATCTGAGTTTCATTAAAAGCGCTTTCTTCTTCAACCACCTGAGCTAAATTAGTGCCTGCAATAAACTCTTGCACTAAATAAAAATGCCCATTCTGTTGAAAATAAGCTAATAAAGTTGGAATTTGCGGATGCTTTCCTAATTCCTCTAGCTTTTGCGCCATTTGCTGAAAATTTTTAGATATTTCGTATTCCAGCGATAATTCTTGAACGACGCAAGGAACTGGCGGAAACTGACCTTCGTCTATTGCGAGGAAGGTTTTACAGAATCCCCCTTTACCAATCTGCTTGAGTAAACGATAACGTTCTTGTAAAAGCAAAATTCTTTGCCTACATAGCATCCACAATAAAATATAGCTGTTTTTAGTTACTTAGAACTCGGAACTGCTTACGAATAACTATAAAATCAAGATGCAGAAATTCTTAGGTCTAACCGTTTGCTTATCTGCTGTTATCTCATTTGTGCCTACAGTAGCCTTTAGCCTTCCGCTCTCAGAAAACCAGACATTAAACAATTTAGCTGAAAAAGCTAAATTAGAGGTTTCTAAGACTACAGGAATCTCGGCTGACTACCTCAATGTAGTTAACAAAGCAACTCTAGATGATACTGGAATCACGCGGTTTAAGCTAATAGATACCCAAGGCAATATCTATGGCGTATCCCTTGATGCTGCTGGCAATCAAATTAATCAGAAAGTGTTAGAGCAGGCTATTCAAGTAATCAACAATAAAGGCTTCGTTGGCAAATTGGAAACCGAATTAGCGAATCGCATTGCTCAAGGAAGCAATACCCCTATCAGAGTCATTTTTCATCTAAAAGGAGAAACAGTTCAGCCTTATCAAGGATCGAACCCTACTGAGCATCAAAATCACTTAAATACTCTTAAATCTCACTATCAGGTAATTCAGCAACCTCTTGTAAACCAACTTAAGGAAAGTAAGCAACGGGTCATTTATCAATCTCTTTATACACCAATTGTGGTGGCGGAAGTTACCCCTTTGTTAATCCGAAAGATCGCTAGTCGTTCTGATGTAGAGCGAATCTATCTTGCGCGACGGACAATTAGAAGGTAAAACAATTGAATTTTAGTTTGCCAGAAGAGGCTGAACCTATCTCGTTGTAACTATTTCTTCCCCTGCCTCCCCTGCTTATCCAAACCGTATTGGGGGCGCACATATCTACGCCCCTACCAGATGTTGCTAATGTTACTTATCTACAGGAAAATTCACAACTATCGGTGGATGACCGTTTTCTGGGGTTGGTTGTGCTTTGGTAACTACTGGTTGTGGATGCAGAGGTGTTGGTGTTAATTCACCTTTACCAGTTTGATTCCATAAAATCATGGATAGTAACCCATCCACTAAGCCGTTATTGCTGCCATTACTGCCAACTAAGACATCTGGAATCAAACGAACATTGCGATCGCCGATAATCTGCATCAGTTGCATTGCTGTATAACCTTGTGAACCCAAGGCTTCCACACCAGCGCGGTAGGTTTCAGCCTTGGCGTTACCTGTGGCACGGATACCTTCAGCCTCAGCAATTGCCCGGAGTTTTGTACCCTCGGCTTCACCGTTCGCCTCCTTGATTTGGGCTTGGGCTTTCAGATCAGCTATATGCACACTCTGCTCCGATTTCACCATTTCTTGCTGAATATCCGCCAGTGCCGTTTCCCGGACAAGCTGCTGCCGTTGGGTTTGCGCCATCTGCTGAACTTCATAAGTCTTGCGTTCTTCTTCAGCAATTTTCCGGTCTGTCTGTGTCTGCATTAGTGATGCTGGTGGCTGAATATCACCGATCAGGGTGTCGATCGCTTGCACGTCATAAGCCCGCAATGCTGTTTTAATATACTCAGCAGCCTCAGCTTGTCGTTCGCTCCGAGCAGTGAGAAAGTCTAGTACAGTATAGTCTTGGGCTGAGTTGCGGAAATAATTACCGATAGTTGGTTCTAATACATGGTCTACTAGATTTTGCATGGCACCAACGCGAGAAATTACCTTTGGAGCATCTAAAGCACCCACATGGATAATTTGTGCTACTTCCAAATCAAAGGCAAACCCATCTCGCGATCGCACTGTTAAGGAAGCCAGTTGAGCATCATAGCTGTGGCGTTCGGTGCGATCTGACCAATTTAAGACAATGTTAGTCGTTGGCACCAGTTCCATCTTCATGATCCGGGAATTAATCGGATGTTTGCCAGGATACAACGGTTCGACCCACACACCTTTATGTCCAGGATTCACCAAATTACCGTGGGTGAAAGCTGCACCGCTAACATCTTGATGTGCCTTGCCCACGAAAGAAATCACCACACCTACATACCCAATGGGAATTTCCGTCATCGGCACTTGCTCTACCTGGACAAACCAAGGGTTCAAGTTCCAAGAACCCGAAAGCAATATCTGTTCTTGTAAACCTCGCCGCCCACCGCCATTAATAAATTTCTGACCATTTTGGAAGTTGTCATGTCCGTCAATTATCGGGCCTGCGAGTTCACCTGCGGAAATTGGTACACCATCTAAAGTAGTGACAATGCCAACTTTATCCGATGCCAGACTGTAAACCCGCAACTGTTCTGGAGTCATGCCATGAGCGCTGGCATTTGATGCCATGATGACTTTAAATAGGGCAGTGTTGATCCGGTATGTACCAGCCGTAAGAAAACCCATTTGCCGCCCTTTCTCGCCACCTTCGATGAGGAATTTTCGAGCATCTTGGAAGTTGTCACAACCCACGATTTTACCTAAAATTCGCTCTGGTGGGTTGGGTTGACCATCTGCTGCCACAATCAAAGCAATTTCCCCTTGGGGAACGACAATTACCGATTCTTTCTTTACAGAATACTGCCAAGGCCAATAGCCCCAATGCCAACCAGGAGCTAAAGTATCTGCTTGCAAGCCAGCTTCGCCGTTGAGGGCAATTAAACTGCCGGCGGGGAGTCCACGCCCGGAAAGGGTAAATTTCCTCACTACAATGCCAACTTCCCGTTCGCCAATAACTACTAGTCCCCCAAAGAATAGGGGGACGAATATGACTAAACCGCCAACAAGTAGAATGGGAACCACTACAACAGGATTAATGCCAGCAGCTTGATATTGAGTCCTGCTAGTTTGTAACTGAGCAATATTTGGTGTGGTCTGGTTTAGCTGGACAGTCGCTGAAGTAATTTCTTTTGCAGTAGTTGTTTTGACAGAAGTAGCATTGGCAGAGTGAATACTACCAGCGTTCGTCAAAGACGTTGGCGCAGCGATCGCTAACGTTGCTACGATCGATGCTGCAAAACAAGCTACCTGATTTTGTTTACGAGTACCAAGCAAAGATGAAAGGCTTTTCATAATCTGTGCCCATCTGGGCAACTAATTAGCTAAGTTAACACTTCACCAAGGCTTGCCTCGATTTCTTAAACTTGACGTAATTTTTTTTTAATAAATAAAAAGTCAGAATTCAGAATTCAGGATTCAGAATAGTCTATCCGTAAAGAGATGGAGTGTTAGCAGCCGTACAGAATTCATTCTGAATTCTGGCTCCTGACTCCTGTATCCTGATTTCTTCTTAATAAATATTTTGTAGG
Organism: Nostoc cf. edaphicum LEGE 07299; assembly: GCF_015207245.1. Taxonomy (GTDB): domain Bacteria; phylum Cyanobacteriota; class Cyanobacteriia; order Cyanobacteriales; family Nostocaceae; genus Nostoc; species Nostoc edaphicum_B. Next base: position 3,584 of record NZ_JADEXF010000111.1, on the reverse strand, counting down.
TTGGAAATTGCCCAACCTACAAAGTGGAAATATAAAGTTAAATTAGACTGAACCGCCAGCAGCTTGAAACCGAGCGCGGGCCCGTTTGAAGGCTTGAGTTGCCTGAATTTGAGCTTGGCGATCGTCTGCGGAAACTTGACTTAGACGTGTTTCTGCTTGGTTGTAAGCAGTACGAGCTTCATCAAGGTTAATTTTGTCGCCACGTTCAGCGCCGTTAACCAGAATTGTCACTTCATTTTCTTCGACTTCGGCAAAGCCACCCAAAAGAGCGATCGCTTCCCAATTCTGATTTTTAGCGCCACGAACTCGCATGACACCAGTATCTAAAGCAGTCAAAAGTGGTGCGTGTCCAGTTAGGATACCTAGTTGACCAGTAGTGCTAGGCAAAACAACTTCTTCAGCTGGAGCATCCCAGACTGTTTTATCTGGGGAAATTACACGAACGGTTAATGTCATTTGTCTTTTGTCCTTTGTCCTTTGTCCTTTGTCCTTTGCCTTTTGTCATTTGTAATTGCCATTAGTCATTAGCAGTTGAACTAATGACTAATGACTAATGACTAATGACTAATGACCAATGACTAATGACTAACCTTTGATTTTTTCAGCTTTGGCGATCGCTTCGTTAATATCGCCAACTAAGTAGAAAGCCTGTTCTGGTAGAGCATCTAACTCACCAGACAGAATCTTTTGGAACCCTTTGATAGTGTCTTCCAACTTCACGTACTTACCAGGAGAACCGGTGAATACTTCTGCCACAAAGAACGGCTGAGACAAGAAACGCTCAACTTTCCGGGCCCGCGCGACAATGAGACGGTCTTCTTCAGACAATTCATCTAGACCGAGAATGGCGATAATGTCTTGGAGTTCTTTATAACGTTGCAGAGTTGATTGCACCGCCCGCGCAGTACTGTAGTGTTCGTCACCAACAATATTGGGCTGAAGCATGGTGGAAGTTGAACCAAGGGGGTCAACTGCGGGATAAATTCCCTTAGCTGCCAAACCACGAGATAGTACTGTTGTACCGTCTAAGTGGGCGAAGGTAGTAGCAGGTGCGGGGTCAGTGAGGTCATCCGCTGGTACGTACACTGCTTGGATGGAGGTAATCGAACCCTCGGTAGTCGAGGTAATCCGCTCTTGTAGTTCACCTACATCAGTTCCCAATGTGGGCTGATATCCCACCGCTGAAGGCATCCGACCTAGTAGCGCCGATACTTCTGAACCTGCTTGTACAAACCGGAAAATGTTGTCAATAAACAACAGCACATCCTGCTTGTTCACATCGCGGAAGTATTCTGCTACTGTCAATCCTGAAAGACCAACCCGCATTCTAGCTCCGGGTGGCTCGTTCATTTGACCGTAAACTAGAGCAATTTTTGATTCGTTGAGGTTGTCTTTGTTGATAACCCCAGATTCAATCATTTCATTGTAGAGGTCATTACCTTCACGGGTGCGTTCACCCACGCCAGCAAAAACGGATACTCCACCATGCTGAGTAGCGATGTTGTTGATCAACTCCATCATGATCACGGTTTTACCAACACCAGCACCGCCGAATAGACCAATCTTACCGCCGCGTCGATAGGGAGTCAGAAGGTCAACAACTTTAATCCCAGTCTCAAACACGGAAGGCTTTGTTTCCAGGTCAGTGAATTTGGGAGCAGAGCGGTGGATAGGTAAACTTGCCTCAGCATTTACAGGACCTCTGTTGTCCACAGGTTCGCCAAGGACGTTGAAAATCCGGCCCAAAGTGGCTTTCCCAACTGGTACGTTGATGGGAGCGCCTGTATCGGACACCTCAAAACCGCGCACTAAGCCTTCGGTGGAACTCATCGCAACAGTCCGCACCTGGTTGTCGCCCAGCAGTTGCTGTACTTCAACGGTGATGTTGATTTCCTGTCCAGCTTCGTTGGTGCCAACGATTTTCAAGGCGTTGTAGATTTGTGGCAATTTCCCGCCGGGAAATTTAACGTCTACAACTGGGCCAATGATTTGGGTAATGTAACCAATGTTTGTTTTTTCTGCGGTTGTTACCATGCTGCGCCTAATGAGTGAAGCTAGATTTCAAATAAGGTCGGAGAAGACATAAGAATAAGCAATGTCACCTTTCACTCTAGCATCGGACGGGGACATAACTCTCTTAGTAATTCCTTAAAAAGGAGTTTGGCGGCTGTGGTTGCGATCCTCATCCTGACCAGATTGACAGAATATGCTCAAGTTGATCTTAATCTCATTTTTTCAGATGCGATCGCCCTAGTTACCATATTTTGTATCAAAAAATACTACTCTACATTACTTAAATACTTCTACTTGCAAGCAAAAAGCTAGATATTTGATGTCTAACTTTGTCCTTGAAATAATGCGTATTTTGTATTAAGTTATGTACTTTGCGTGGGTACAGCCCATCGAAGACATCACCAACACAGCATTTGCTAAAAGTTAGTAATAGATATATGTAAACTACATTTCCAAAACTTCTGAATATCCATAAGATGAAGATAGATATAAGAAACAGTTTTTAGCCAAGCCGTGATGCCTGAGTTAAGCGTATTTGCGGCTTCATCCTCACACCTCCACCGAGCAATAGCTTATGAATTTCTCGTCAGCACGACAATATTTTTACCAAGAGATTCAGCAGTCTGACGAGCAAATTGACCTAGCAAAGGCAGCTTTGTACATTGCACAAGAAGAATATCCCAAGCTAGACCTAGAGGAATATCTCAACGCCCTTGATACAATGGCATGGGAAGTTCAAGAACGTCTGCCTGATTCACGCTATCCTTTGCGAATAGTTCAAACTATTAATCAGTATCTCTACGATGATTTAAAATTTTCTGGTAATAAAATTGACTATTACGACCCACGCAACAGCTTTTTCAATGATGTAATCGATCGCCGATTGGGGATTCCCATTACCTTAGCGCTGGTTTACCTGGAAGTTGCTCGACGGATTGATTTTCCGATGGTCGGTATAGGTATGCCAGGACATTTCCTGATCCGCCCAGATATTCCTGATATAGAGATTTTTGTGGATGCTTTCAATGGTGGTGAAATAATATTTACCCAAGATTGCGAAGAACGCCTATCTCAACTTTATCAGCAACCAGTGACGCTACAACCAGAATTTTTGGCTGTAGTTAGTAATCGGCAATTTTTGGCCCGGATGTTGACAAATTTAAAATTTATTTACCTCAAACAGCAAGAGTTAGAAAAAACGCTGGCAGCAGTTGAACGAATTTTGTTGTTGTTTCCTGGTTTAACTTTAGAATTGCGCGATCGCGGATTGATCTACTATCAACTCGGTTACTACCCTCAAGCCGTAGACGACCTACAAAATTATTTAGCAAAAGTTCCCGATGCCGAGGATGCATCTGTGATTCGGCGGCTGCTTACCGAATTGGGTAAAGACAAGTAGGGAATAGGGAGTGGGGACTGGGGACTGGGAAAATTTTAGTAAGCCAATGACAAATGACAAATGACAAATGACAAATGACAAATGACAAATGACAAATGACAAATGACAAATGACAAATGACAAATGACAAATGACAAATGACAAATGACAAATGACAAATGACAAATGACAA
>NZ_JADEXF010000110.1 GCF_015207245.1 Nostoc cf. edaphicum LEGE 07299 | reverse complement strand
ACTATAACTATATATTGTACAATAAACCGTTATTTATCAGCAAAAGGGAGATATCTGCATTTAGGGGTTTAACAAGCATCCTTCCTGTAAAGAAACAAATGTATTGACTACAAACTTGCTTATCAAGACGAAGAATATACTAGCAGCTAAATGTAAAAAGCCAGCATAACGCAAGATTGAGCTATGCGGTTAAGTAACAGATGCACTCTCGTACCACACATAACTTAATAATAGCTAGATAATACCTAGACTCAATACTATAACTTTAAGCTAGGGTACTAACCACTCTTTGAGACCAGGATATCACGGCGTTAACCGACTGAATAATTAATTCCCAAGTTTTAGAGTTAAGTCGGGAGTGAAGAAGGGAATAGCGTATTAGGTTACAGGGTAGAGGTGACAGGGTAAGGGTTACAGATTATTTCCCTATCACTTCCCCCCTAATCCCAATGCCCCATTAACCAAATTGTTATGAAGGTAAAATGTCAAGTCCTTGATAATTGGCAGTAAACTGGATCTTTGCCCCAAGACAAACATCCATTCTTGGATGTTACAAGACCTTTTGGCAAACTTCCATTACCCCTAAGAGACATCAAGCCATAAACGCAAACAATTATTTTATTGCGTTTTGTGTGTACTCGGAGTATAAAATACCAGAAAACTAGAGACGAAGCATGAAAGTTACCCAGGAAAAACTTCCCGCCAGCCAAATTGGCCTGGAAATAGAGATTACGCCGGAAATTACCAAGCAAACTTACGAACAGGTCATTAAGAACTTAGCAAGTACTGCCAATATTCCTGGGTTTCGTAAAGGCAAGGTGCCTCGGCCGATATTACTACAACGGCTGGGTACAACTCGAATCAAGGCAGCAGCGTTGGAAGAACTAATTCAAGATGGCATTGAGCAAGCAGTCAAACAAGAAGCCATCCCAGCAATCGGTCAGCCGCAATTGCGCTCCTCTTTTGAGGATTTGATTAATAATTATGAACCTGGAAAACCCTTGACGATTTCAGCTGCGGTGGATGTAGAACCAGAAGTGAATCTAGTGCAGTACACTGATTTGCAAGCCAAGGCCGAAGAAATCAAGTTCGATCCAGAACAAGTGGAGAGCACGCTGGATAAGGAACGTCAAGAATTGGCGACATTGATTCCTGTGGAAGGACGTGCAGCTCAAATCGGCGATATTGCCGTAGTCGATTTTAAAGGTTCATTCGCCAGAGTTGAGGGCGAGGACGAAACAGCAGAACTAGAACCAATTCCCGGAGCTGAAGCAACTGATTTTCAAGTCGAGTTACAAGAAGATAAGTTTATTCCAGGCTTTATTTCGGGAATAGTGGGGATGAATCCTGAAGAAACCAAAGAAATTGCGGCACAGTTCCCAGATCCTTATGCTAATGAAGATTTAGCTGGAAAAGCGGCAACTTTCACCGTAACGCTCAAAGAATTAAAGGAAAAGGAACTACCAGAAGTAAATGACGATTTCGCCCAGGAAATCAGCGATTTTGAAACCTTAGAGGAGCTACGCGCTTCTTTGGTAGAGCGATATCAAAAAGAGGCGGACGACAAAACAAAAACCAATAAGCAGGAAGCCTTGTTAACGGAACTGCTCAAGCACGTAGAAGTTGACTTACCAGCAACATTGATTGAGCAAGAAGTGGATGCAATGCTAACCCAAACAGCAATCCGGCTGTCTCAACAAGGATTGGATGTGAGAAAGCTGTTTACTCAAGATATTATTCCGCAGTTGCGGGAGCGATCGCGTACTGAAGCAATTGAACGCATCAAACGCTCCTTATCATTGCGGGAAATCGGCAAACGCGAATCTATCGAGGTAACACTAGAAGAAATCGCAGCCAGAGTTACAGAACTTTTAGAACAGTACTCGGAGGAACAGGACGTTGATGAAGATAAACTGCGCTCAATCGTGGAAAACGAACTGTTAACCGCAAAAATCATTGATTGGCTCTTAGAACACTCATCAGTTGAACTTGTACCGGAAGGTTCTTTGAGTCCTGCGGAGGAAACGGAAGACGCAGAATCAGATGCTGATACTGATGCACTTCAGACAGAGGAAGAAAACAGCGAAACTTCTACAGAAGTTACAGAAGGATAATAAAAAATCCCACAGCCATAAATTCACCAGTTCTGAGTTAAAGTACTGGTGAAATGGGTAAGGTAAGGGAAATCGGGAAGTAGAGGGAGAAATAACCAATGCCCTATGCCCCATGCCCAATGCCCCATAATTCAGGGATGAAGTCAGAATAATTAAAGAATTAATGAATTTTCGGCAAATAGTGACACCTGTTATCACTTGAGCTTGATAGTGTGTCACACGAGAGGAAATTATATGAGGCATAATGGTTAACACGTAGCTCTATAAAAATTTCATTCGTTGAAAAGGCAGCATCCGCTGCTGAAACATTTGTCCTAAATAATTGTCAAAGAAAGCTTGTATGCTTGAATCGCAGTCGGGAAATTCCCCAATCAGCAACTTAAGTCGAATAAACATTAACTCCCAGTTAAGCAGCCCTAGCAACATCGTGCCGATGGTGATAGAGCAGTCTGGCATGGGAGAAAGAGCTTTCGACATCTACTCCCGCCTGCTGCGAGAGCGGATTATCTTTTTAGGAACGCCAATAGATGATGCCGTAGCCAACTCGATTGTGGCTCAGTTGTTATTCCTAGACGCCGAAGACTCAGAAAAAGACATCCAACTGTATGTTAATTCTCCTGGCGGCTCCGTCTACGCAGGGATGGCAATCTATGATACAATACAGCAAATTCGCCCTGATGTTGTTACCATCTGTTTTGGATTAGCCGCGAGCATGGGGGCATTTTTGTTGACAGCAGGGGCTACCGGTAAGCGAATGTCTCTGCCCGACTCCCGGATTATGATTCACCAACCACTTGGTGGCGCTCAAGGTCAAGCCATTGACATTGAAATTCAAGCCAGAGAAATTCTTTACGTTAAGGCTAAGTTGAATCAGTTAATGGCTCACCATACTGGTCAACCCTTAGAAAGAATTGAAGCAGATACTGAGCGCGACTTTTTTATGTCGGCAGAAGAGGCAAAAAACTACGGTTTGATTGATCAGGTCATTTCCAGGCAAAATCTTCCCGTAGCAGGGGAAAACGTCACCATTCTGAAATAAGAGGCTGGTATGTCTAAGTACGACTCCCATTTGAAATGTTCATTTTGTGGCAAGTCTCAAGAGCAGGTGCGTAAATTAATCGCAGGGCCGGGAGTCTACATCTGCGATGAATGCGTTGACTTGTGTAATGAAATACTAGACGAGGAGTTACTCGATACTAATGGTGCGGCAGCACAACCAGCACCAAGAGCAGAGCCACCTGAAAAACGGCGTACTCACTCTGCTAGTATTTCGTTTAATCAAATACCTAAGCCAAGAGAGATTAAAAAGTATCTAGACGAACACGTCATTGGTCAAGACGAAGCGAAGAAAGTTCTGTCAGTAGCTGTTTACAATCACTACAAGCGGCTGGCAGTCATTCAGTCTAAGGCCAGTGCCAAACCTGGGTCAGATGATGCTATAGAACTGCAAAAGTCCAACATCTTGTTAATCGGCCCGACTGGTTGCGGCAAAACTCTCTTAGCCCAAACCCTAGCGAAAATCTTGGATGTACCCTTTGCTGTAGCCGATGCGACGACGCTGACCGAAGCAGGGTATGTAGGAGAAGATGTGGAAAATATTTTGCTGCGACTGTTGCAGGTGGCAGATTTGGATATAGAAGAAGCGCAACGGGGAATTATTTACATTGACGAAATTGACAAAATTGCTCGTAAGAGCGAGAACACGTCAATTACCCGCGATGTTTCTGGCGAAGGCGTGCAGCAAGCCTTGCTGAAAATGTTAGAGGGAACGATCGCTAATGTACCACCCCAAGGAGGGCGCAAGCATCCTTATCAAGACTGCATCCAGATTGATACAAGTAATATTTTGTTCGTCTGTGGTGGTGCCTTCGTAGGCTTAGAAAAAATTGTAGATCAGAGAGTTGGCAAAAAAGCAATCGGCTTTGTGCAACCAGGAGAAGGCCAATCGAAGGAGAAACGAGCAGCAGACACGCTTCGCCATCTAGAACCGGATGATTTAGTAAAATTTGGACTGATTCCAGAGTTTATTGGGCGGATGCCAATGGTAGCAGTTGTAGATCCGCTAGATGAAGAAGCGCTGATGGCGATTCTCACCCAACCACGCAGCGCCTTAGTGAAGCAGTACCAAAAGCTGCTGAAGATGGATAATGTCCAGCTAGATTTTAAAGCAGATGCTTTACGAGCGATCGCTCAAGAAGCTTACCGCCGTAAAACTGGTGCGAGAGCATTACGTGGTATTGTCGAAGAATTGATGTTGGATGTAATGTATGAGTTACCATCCCGTAAGGATGTGACACGCTGTACAGTTACAAGGGAAATGGTCGAGAAGCGATCAACTGCTGAACTGATAATACATCCGTCTTCACTACCGAAGCCAGAATCAGCTTAATGAGTCATTAGTCATTGGTCATTAGTCATTGGTCAAAAAATAAGGAATAATAACCATATACCAGGGACTAATGACAACTGACAAAGGACAAATGACTAATGCCTTATATTAATGTTCGTGGCGTTGAGCATTACTACGAATGGGTGAAAAAACCATCCGGTTCTTTGGTAAAACCAGTGATGGTTTTCATGCATGGTTGGGCTGGTTCGGCTAGATATTGGCAAAATACTGCTGATGCTTTATCAGAGCAATTTGATTGTTTACTCTACGATTTGCGGGGATTTGGCCGTTCTGGTGGGAAGCCAACCATCGCCCAAGCAAGTGAAGCTGTTGCCGAATCTGAATCCCCCCAAGAAGAATCAGAGGCAATTAGAGAGCTAACCTATGAATTAGAGGAATACGCTGATGATTTGGCAGCTTTGTTAGATGGGTTGCATATTCGGCGTGTTTATATCAATGCTCATTCGATGGGCGCTTCTGTTGCCACTTTATTTTTTAACCGCTATCCCGAACGAGTAGAACGAGGAATTTTAACTTGTAGCGGCATTTTCGAGTACGACGAAAAATCTTTTAGTGCTTTTCATAAATTCGGTGGCTATGTAGTGAAATTCCGTCCCAAATGGTTAAGCAAAATCCCATTTGTTGACCGGATGTTTATGGCCAGATTTTTATATAGTTCCATACCACATTCTGAGCGGCAAGCTTTTTTAGAAGATTTTCTCGAAGCAGATTACGATGCGGCTTTAGGAACAATTTTTACTTCAGTCAGTAAGGCTCAATCTGAAGTGATGCCGCAAGAGTTTGCCAAGCTGACAGTGCCGACTCTACTTATAGCAGGGGAGTATGACAAGATTATTCCAGCCGAGATGGGTCGTCAAGCAGCGGCACTGAATGACAAAGTGGAATTTGTGATGATTCCTAAGACAGCGCATTTCCCAATGTTGGAAGATGCCCCAACTTATCTGCAACGGGTACAAGAATTTTTGCAAATTAACACGCCAAAACCACAAGTGGGATAACTGCTGGCGGTTTTTTAGACAGTTAAGTGTACCTGTGTGATACCTTGACGCATTTTATATTGTCGCCTTAACCAAGACTTTTTAATTATTTTACGGAGTAAGGGAGCAAATTGAATCAACAGCGATCGCAGCAGTGCATTTTTTCGCAGTAATTCGCCTTGTTTAGCTTCTTCTAACTGGAGTTGCTGGGCGCGGATAATTTCTGGCTGACGTTCTGCTTGGATGTGCGATAGTGCCATGTCAATATCCTGGTGTCCAGCTTCTTTTTGCAACAGTGGCACAAGATGATTAGCAGCAACAATCACATCACGGAATGCGAGATTAATTCCTTGGGCACGGACGGGAGACATTGGGTGTGCAGCATCACCTAGAAGCAGTACTCCTGGTGCGTGCCATTGTGGACAATAACCAACCACAACAGAGAGCCGAATGGGAGATTCAATGGTGTCTGCATGATTACGGAAATGCTCTGCTAGCCATGAGGGTGATAAGGAGGCAAAAATCTCTGCCCAGTTGGCTTGTTTGGATTCAGTGTTTTCGGTTGCTGACATCACCCAAGCCAGATGTAGTTTTCCTGATTCTGCTCCGTGAAAGATGGTAAATACGCGATCGCCATTTACAATAGTACGAAACACATTATCGGCTGTAAACTCAGGGCTGGCGGCAAGTTTAAACCAGAGAATATCAATATTTTTGGGCTGGCGTACCAATTCCAAGCCTATACGTTGTCGTATAAGGGAATTCCGACCATCTGCGCCAATCACTAAGTCAGCTGTAAGTTCTCTCCCATCGCTCAATACTACACCTGCGACACGTTCATTACTCCACAGTAAATCTTTGACCGTAACACCCTGAATGAATTCAAACCCATCATTGGTTTGAGCTTCAGAAATCAGTGCTTTGAGTAGCGGTGGTTGTGAAACCAGTGTACAAGGTTGGGTTGACCCCATTGGTTCATCAACTCGAAACAACTGCTTGCCCCCGATAATGAATTCCCACGCGTCGAGTTGCCGATGGGGAATATGTTCTAGTAATGCCGATAGACCCATTTGCTCTAAAGCTTCTAAGCCACTGGGCATTAATCCTTCGCCGCGAAATACACGATGAAAGTCTTTTGCTGCTTCAATTAACGTTACAGCAAGACCACGTTTTACAAGAAGCAGGGCAAGGGTTACACCTGTTGGGCCTGCACCCACAATCACAATTTGCACTACTTTATCCCTTCTGTATCAGTTGCTCTTAAAGATGTTGGTCGAATTATCTTGAGATTAATAGGACTGGTACGAGTTGGAGAATAACGAACCGCAGAGGCGCAGAGGGCACAGAGAATGAGAGTTTGAGAAATATTTTGCGTAAGTTTTAATTAACTTAAACCCAGTTCTCGTTTTAGCAAGTTAATCGAGTTAGCGCCGATATAATTCTCAACCTTAATCAGCTTTGGCGGACGAATAATATCTTCATCAGATGCTTGCACGGCTGCTTGCACTGCCGCAAAACTGGCTTGATCGCTTATGATTACCTCAGCTCGTTTAACCATTGCCTGAAGTTTGTAAGCATCTTTTGGCTGGGAAGTCATTACCAGTAGTTCATCACCGCGCAAACCGTGGAGAATGACTTCTGCGGCTCGTGCAATCCCAGAACTGAGGCTAACTATCCCAACACAGTTTTCTTTTGGTAAGGTTTTCAAGATGCTGAGTTCTTTGCTGTAGTCGTAGATATCTAGAGGAATTACTCGTGCGGCTTTTGGAGCTGCGATCGCTTCTACATTACTGATAAAATACCGACTGGTGACTACTGTCGCAGAGGTAGTTTTATCTAGAACAGCGGTTAATTCTTCCATTGCTACCAACTGGACTGGAATTTTTAGCGATCGCTCTAATTCATACACCATCAACTCACCAGCACCCATATCATAAGATGGAACTGCAACCAGTACCCGCGCACTACAACGCAAGCGCCAGTCAATTTCCGCTAAAAATAGCTCTCTAGCTTGATTCAGCGTACATCCTTGAGAGAGCAGTTCGTCAAGTGCTTGCTGGACAACTTGATATGCATCAGGATTTTGTTTGAGAATTGGTGATTGCAGCCTACTACCGCCCTCATGACCTTGGGCACGAACATAAATACCCGAACCAGCCATACTTTCAACAAATCCGTCTTCCTCTAGTTGACGGTAAACCTTACTTATGGTATTTCGGTGTAACCCCGTTTGCATTGCCAACGCCCGTGTGCTTGGTAATTTGTAAGCAGGGGGATATTGCCGAGAAGCGATCGCAAATCGGATTTGATTAAACAGCTGGGTTGATGCGGGAATTTCGCTGTCTGGCTGAATACGGAATTGAATCATCACCAAACCTCCTTAATACTAAGTGCTGAGTGCTGAGTTTTGAGTGCTGAGGTTTGAGTATTAAGTGTTGCTTGCCTACTCAGCACTTTTAACTCAGCGCTCCTTTAGTGTCCAGATGCATTTGCTACATATTGAATATTTTATTTATATATAAAGTTGTTCTGATACAAATTTCTAATGCTCTCACTATTGGTAATTGATAATTTAATTAGAAAAAAGCTGGGCATACTGGCATAGTTATATCAAATAAACAC
>NZ_JADEXF010000109.1 GCF_015207245.1 Nostoc cf. edaphicum LEGE 07299 | reverse complement strand
CCATAACACTGTATAAATCATTCTTGGGAGTGAAAGTTGGATGATTCTAACTATGGTATGAAGCTAAAAGCAGTTAACAAAGCATTGCAAGGTTTAGGCTCATGATATTCATGCCTCATAATTTTCTACTTGTATGGCTGTTTCAACTGCTGTCTGTTGGGGTACTTGGCGGGGGAATCTACATTCTCTATGAATGGTACGAGCGAGAACTTGTAGGAACGCCCTACTTGGTGGCTGGACTATTAATGGTTTTGTGGACTTTTGGAGGTCGTTTTATCAGTTTGCCACTGCTGCGCCGTCCTGGAAAACAGGAACCCAAGTTTATGCGTAGCAAAACCGTGCAGCGCTTACCACGCCCAGATGGGAGCGTGTTGCAAGTAGAGTTTTTTGGCCCTGAAGATGGTCAACCAATTATCTTGTCACATGGTTGGGGGCCAAACAGTACTATATGGTATTATGCCAAAAGACAATTAAGCGATCGCTTCCGAGTAATTGTTTGGGATTTACCAGGGTTGGGAAAATCCGCTAAACCGAAAAACAACGATCACTCTATAGAAAAATATGCCCGTGACTTGGAAGCTGTTATTGCCATAGCAGGGGATAAACCTGTTATCTTGTTGGGACACAGCATGGGCGGAATGATTAATCTAACATTCTGTCGCCTGTTTCCAGAGCAATTAGGGAGTCGAGTAGCTGGTTTAATTCTTGTAGATACTACTTATACTAATCCGGTAAAAACTTGCATCTTTAGCAATCTGGTACGGAAATTGCAGAAACCGCTACTCGAACCTGTGTTGTATCTGACTATTGTATTATGGCCCGTTTTTTGGTTGATGACTTGGCTCTCGTATTTCAATGGTTCGCTGTATATCACCGTCGAACTATCTGGATTTACGGGTACTGAAACACGCGGTCAACTAAGTTTTGCAGGTCTATTATCAGCATTGGGTTCGCCTGGTGTTCTGGCTCGTGGCACACTGGCAATGTTGAAGTTCGACGAAACAGATACACTTGCAACTATTAACGTTCCTGTATTGGTAATGTGTGGGGCTTCAGATATAGCGACAAAACCTGTGGCGAGCGATCGCATGAAAGCAGAATTACCTTACTCTGAAAGAGTCACCCTAAAACCAGGCGGACACATGGCATTGATGGAACAAAACCAACAGTTTGCTGAAGCAGTCAGCACATTTTGCGCTGGCTGCTCCTCATAGCTGCCTGAATCTCACATTTAGCATCCATCAAAAAATATTGCTCCAGGGTTGACGTTTCAGTGTTTCGCGCAGTCTGTAGCAACTTCCGCCTTCCCTGCAAGAACTTCCGCCTTGACGTTTCGGTGTTTTGCGCAGTCTGTAGTAACTTCCGCCTTCCCTGCAAGAACTTCCACTTTTTTTGTAGCAACTTCTGCTTTGACCGCAGTTTTGCACTTTATTTAATCCGCATTCCCCAGTACCTTTTCATTAGATCCAAAGTAGAGTTCGCTCAATTCTTCCAAAAAAACATCGGTCTGCGATTCTGGATTAAGGAAGTAGGGATGGATAGGAAGGAGTTCAGCGCGAGGGCGAGTTTCCGGTGAAGACAGAATTTGCTCAAGCAAAGACAGGTAGTTTTCACCAGTAGATTCCCAAGTGTACGTTTTCAACACTCGTTGCTGACCAGCTTGGGCAAAATACTCCCACTCCTGAGCATCACATAGCAACCGCTCCAACCCCCGTACAATATCAGCAGGATCTTCTGGATCGACGAGTACGCCATATTCCCGATCTCCCTGTCGCAAGCTCTCGCTAGGGCCACCGTTCTTGGTTGCTACCACTGGTAAACCTGCTACTGCTGCTTCTAAGGGAGCAAGCCCAAAAGGTTCGTAGAGTGCGGTCAGCGCAAATACTGAGCGACGTTTAACCAAAAACCGATAGGTTGCTGCCAGTGACTTTTGAGACTGATGTAACAAGCCAAATGCACTGATTTTGCCCCACAAATCGTTTTCTTTGACCGCTTCCCGAATCGGGGCTAATACTTCTTCAGTTATTTCGTCGCTAGCCTCTTCTCGTAAAGGATTGTCCAGCGCCCCTGTAATTACCACCAAGTTAGCTTGTTCCTGAAGTGTTGGACTCATTGCAAAAGCTTGCACTAGACCTAATATATTTTTTTTCAGTTCTAATCGACTAGATGCTAAGATGACGGGCAAATCTCGACGATCTTCTGCAATGTCTCGTGCCAATCGCTCCTGAATGAACTCGTAAGTAGCCTCCTCATTTTCGGAACGCGCCTTTGCACCAAAAATCGAGAAATCTGCTCCCGGTGGAATCACTGCAAAGCGGTTGTCGTTGTCTACATCCACTGCACCACTATAGACTCGATGAGAATACTGTTCAAAACGTTCTTGTCGTGTACTAGTGATATTAACCGCCGAGCGATTCATGCTCAGGCGTTCGGCTAAAATGCGATATCTAAAATTAAATTGCTCGTCTATCCCTGTGAGATTTTCTGGGGTGACTTCCAATTTGTCGATCTTTTGAGCGCCGAGAGAATGAGCAGTAAAGGTAAAAGGTATGCCTGTCTCCTCTTCAATTAGAACGCCACACAGTCCTCCATCAGCGTAGTGAGCAGTCATAGCATCGGGTAAGCCACCTTGCTGTTGATAAAATTTCAAGATGTTGGGTATCCAATCAGCGACCAGATGAGGCCATAACAACTCTTTAGAGAGAAATTCTTTTGGCCCAGCTGGTAAGCGGATAATGCGGACATTATCGATCCCTGGATAAGTGTCAATCGCTTCGGCAAACTCTGGCCACTCCGCGTCAATAATTTGACGGGTGATAATATCAACTTTATGACCCATTTGAGCTATGGCTATAGCGACTTGCCTAACGTAAATTAGCTGACCCCCAAAATCTGGGTGTTTCGTGATGTGGCTATTGCCTGAATCAAAATTGCCTTGAGGGTTGAGAAATCCAATGTGCATTGCCCACTTCCTAATACAGGTTGATTTCTACCAGAGATTTTTGCCTGAAGACGGCAGCATAACAGCTTAGTGAGCTTGTTAAAAACTCTCAAGGCTGAAAAATACAGGCAGTGAGACTGTAGATAAATACCATCAAAAAGTAAGTCAAAGGGCTTTTATTGATTCCCTTTAGCTTAAACTCAACCAATACAGTCAGTTATTTTCCTAATGCTTAACTTAAGTTAATCATTACTGCGGTTAGCGCACATATACCGAATGACATAAATGGTAATGTGATGTTTTTTTTTAATGATTTATCAAACTACCTGGTCGTAATCCATTAGACTTACGGAGAATATAGCGGTTCTCGAATGGAAGCAATACAGTTTGACCTCTCTCCAAACCTCTCTCCTAAAAGGAGAGAGGCTTTGAATCTTACTCCCCTTCCCTATAAGGGAAGGGGCTGGGGGTTAGGTCTGTATTGCACTTAACTGAGAACCGCTATAGTTTGACGAATAGTTCAAAGCAAAACATTGTCATAAATCTTACAAATCTGTTACTGTATGTCAGTATAAAAGCTAAGATACTCTGGATATTTGAGGTTAACTACTTAGAATTAGCAACTGAGAGTCAGACGAGGCGCCAGAATGAAAAGCTTGAAACCCTGATAGACTATATACTTTTAAAACTAATCCTCCTGGGAAAATTACATGAAGTTTCTAAGTATTCCTAAGTATTGGATTAACTTTTGTCTGGTTTGGGCTGTGGTTGTTCATCTGTTTTTCTTAGTAGCTGAGATGTTTTTTTGGCAAACCTCTTTCGTGCAAGAAACATTGCTTGGAGGTTTCACAATCGCGCAAAAAGCCGAAATTCTTGCCCACAATGTAGGTCTTTACAATGGTTTTCTCAGTGCTGGTGCGCTCTGGGGATTACTAGCGATGAATCCTAAAATACCAAAAGTCAAGCCTGCGGTCTTTATTCTAGTGTGTGCATTTATCGCGGGAATTTACGGCAGCATTAGCTTAGGACGCCCAACAGCTTTTCTACTTCAGTCATTGCCTAGCATTATTGCTCTACCCCTCATCTGGTTGGATAACCATGAGGGATAACAATGAATTAACTCAGCGAAATCAGTCAGCTGGAAATTTGAAGTGTCAAGATAAATCTGACTCGCTAGGATGGCATTAGAAATTTATAGCATTTGAGTATGACCAAGCAAGACACTCCACTTACGGGAGAGGCTCTGATTAAAGAAGTCTGTCGGCGGATTCGAGTAGCCCGCAGCTATTGGGATGCTCACAACAATGCTGCTTGTCGGGGCGAACGCGATCGCGCTTTAGCCCTTTACAACACCCTGACTAAGGAGCAAAAAGACCAGATTCCGCAAGTGTTGCGGGTGTGGTTGCGTTACCGGAGTGAGAAATATTTTGGCGCACACCGAACGCCGCCAAAGTCAGCACGAAAATCAAAACATATCTAAGATGCACTGAGGCAGTCGTTGTGTCGCACAGAATTCAATTCTGAATTCTGGCTCCTGACTCCTGAATTCTGTTCTGATAAATTTCATCACAGCATCTCGATTACAGCTTACATTTGAAACATTTCTATTTGGCACTACTGACCTTATAACTGCGTCAACTATCTTGCAGCTAAATTACTACATCAGTTTTCTGATGCAGTAATTTAACCTTTATATGGTACTAAATATAACCAATTAACCTCATTTAGTAAGCGGAAGTAATGACAACTCAGTTTTGGGAAAAAAGTAGAGAAATTAATGCAACTCTAACTAACTTACTATTTAAGCCTGTACAGAGACGAGTACTAGTAGGTCTAACTAAGCTACAGGTAACAAGTCAACAGACAGCGCCGTGGCTTTTGAAAAAGCGTCTGCTGCCATTATTATGTCTGATATCATTCTTTCTAGTATTGCTACTAAACAGTTTTGCCCCTGCCGTTGCCCAACTACCTCCTCAACCTCGCCAGGAAATTCGGGGAGTGTGGCTAAGTGGTAACGATTTTAGCGTTTTTAGAAATCGTTCACAGGTGCAAGCAGCCATGAGCCAACTGCGGAAGTTAAACTTTAATACTGTTTATCCCGTAGTTTGGAATGATGGTTATACACAATACCCCAGTGCCATCATGCAGAAAAAGGGTATCCCGTTTTTCTTCAAGGGAGCAGAGGGACAAGATGTAATTGCAGACATTATTACTCAAGCCCGCAGCCAAGGGTTACTAGCAATACCCTGGTTTGAATTTGGTTTTATGGTTCCTCTAACTTCGGAACTTGCATCGCAGCATCCAGATTGGTTAACGCAAAAAGGGGATGGGACTCAAACTTCAATTAGTGCTGCGGGTGAAGTAGCGTGGTTGAATCCCTTTCACCCGGAAGTGCAACAGCTTATCCGCGAACTCGTGATGGAAGTTATCGCTAAATACGATGCTGATGGCGTTCAATTTGACGACCACATGAGTTTACCTGTAGATTTTGGTTACGATAAGTACACGATAAGTCTATATACTCAAGAAACTGGGAATCCTCCACCATCCAACCCCCAAGCCCAAGCATGGATAAAATGGCGGGCAGATAAAATGACTGCCTTCATGGTAGACCTTTACCAAACAGTGAAAGCCAGAAAACCGAATGCCATTTTTTCAGTTGCTCCTAATTACTATAATTTCGCCTATAAAATGCAACTGCAAGATTGGCTAAACTGGGTACGCTTGGGTATTGTTGATGAATTGGTCATGCAAGTGTACCGTAATGATTTGGAAAGTTTTATCGCTCAAATTACCCGCCCAGAAATTTTAGAAACCCAACAAATCATTCCAACTGGTATCGGTATTATGGCGGGTT
The DNA here is from genome assembly GCF_015207245.1 of Nostoc cf. edaphicum LEGE 07299. Classification (GTDB taxonomy): domain Bacteria; phylum Cyanobacteriota; class Cyanobacteriia; order Cyanobacteriales; family Nostocaceae; genus Nostoc; species Nostoc edaphicum_B. The sequence goes on along the minus strand of NZ_JADEXF010000109.1, from coordinate 2,335 downwards.
TACGAAATCGTCCAGTTGCCATCCCACAAATCAAATCCCAGGTAGAAGCAGCGCAACAACGCGGTTTAGGTATCGGCTTTTTCTACTACGAAAGCCTTTGGGATATTGCCCCTGAACCAGCAGCGCAACGCCAGTCGGCATTTGCGGCTCTTTTCCCAAATTCAGCATTACGCGATATCTCGCAAAATACATCCCGCAAGCCAACTTTTAACACCGTAAACTTACCTTTATATCCAAAACCTTCCCTTGGGCAACGTGTTCGCGGCTATTTTTTGGAAGTTGCGATCGCAAATGGTCAACCAAAACGTATTTTATTAGATACAGGGTCAGCAGGGCTAAGAGTTCCCAAAGAGTTTTTAGGTAATTCTCCGATCCAAAGAACAGGTCAAAATATCAAGGAGGTATTAAGTGATGGTACTATCCTGGAAGGAGAATTAGTTTACACTAATGTCCGGTTTGGTTTGATTCCCACCGCCGAACCTGTTCCCGTACAGGTTGTTACTAGTCGCCAATGTACTGCCCAAAAACCTAAATGTTCAGCAAACAGTGGTGTACCATTTTCGGGAATTGTCGGTGTTAACTATTTTGAAAAATCACTTCCCTATAACCCGTTGAGAAAATTATCAGGCAATCTGAGTAACGGATTTATTGTCGTTGGCAATGGTAGTAGTAACAGCAATGGCAGCCTTATTCTCGGTTTAACTGCCGAAAATCAAGCAGGTTTCAAAATGGCTTCTTGGAGTCAACAACCCGAAATTAATGGTGTACCCGGCAAAAGATGGGACTCTCGACTAAATAAAGTTTGTTTAACTCTTGCTGGGAGTTCTGCGAAAAACTTGTGTAATAGCAGAGCGATCGCTGATACTGGAACTATTAATGGTTTGACTGAATTCAAGTCAGCTTCTACAGCAGGTAAACTCAAACCCGGAGTATTAGGGTCAGCAAATGCTGTGAAAGTAGGAATTAATGGCATTTTTGATTACAGTTTGACACCAGGAACCCGTGACGGATTTAATCGCTGGAATTTGAGTATCTCGCCACAATCAGAACTGACTATATTTGTAAATCCTGGAATCGCCTTGTTTGATAAATACGATGTACTCTTTGACCAAGTTAATGGTAAACAGGGTTTTCGCAGTCGGCGTGAGAAGAAGTAAAGACTTGCTTACTCAGATAGCATTCAACTAAGCCAGGATTTACGCAAATATTGCCGAAACCCTGATGTATAAACGCAATTTATCGCGTCTTGAAAGACCAATTATTTACACCAATAACCCTTGTGACTTTTCACGGCATCTGGAAAACCTCTCTCTAAATCTCTCTCCTTTTAGGAGAGAGACTTTGAATTTTCCTCCTTCCCTCGTCGGGAAAGAGGTTAGGTTTTTGGTGGACTTTTCCACATCAGGTGAAAAGTTAGAATAACCCTCAACCCAAGCGTATTGGCTTTTAGCCCAGTAAAAATCAATCACTAAGTAGAACGTTGAAACACTACTGAAAGATTATTAGCTGGCATTTGGTAAATCTGTTGCAATATCAGATTTTGTGCCCTAGCTACTGCTATGACATCATCCAAGCTACGCACACCCCACTCTGGGTTTTCAGTGCGTAAATATTCGTCAAAAGCTGCATTACTCGCAGCTGTATGTTCTCCACCTTGTTTGAAGGGGCCATACAAATAGAGGATACCTCCTGCTTTTAGGATACGACCTGCCCCTGCCATTAAGCCTAGACAGGCTGACCAAGGTGAAATATGAATCATATTGATGTTAACGATGGCGACAATTGGCTTCGTATTTAGCCAATCAAATTCACCATTTTCTACAACCCAAACTGGTTCTCTTACATCTAATTCAAGCGGTGCATAAACGTTATCACATACATTGTGTTCAGTCCAAGAAATAATGCTGGCTCTTGATTGTGGATTTACATCGGTTGGGAGCCACAGATAATCTCTGAGCTTGGATGCAAAAAAGACTGCGTGTTCACCAGTACCACTTGCTATTTCTAAAATAGTGCCGCTCTCCGGCAACACTTGTAAAAGTACTTCTAGAATTGCTTCGCGGTTACGCTCGGTTGCTGGTGCGTATTTTCGTGCGTCTTGTGGTGTCATGTGGATCGTTATATTTATAATTAATATGAATAAATATCAAACCAAGAACTGTACCTAATCTTGATAAAATATTTGTACAAGTTTGAGCAAGTCACTTTTTGCAGGCTCACCGCCATACAACCATTTTATTAAATTATCAGGCGATAACCAAAAACTTTCAATAAAATCATTTTTATTGTACTCTGGGCTACAATCTAATTTGATTTCATAAACCTTCATAAAAGC
>NZ_JADEXF010000108.1 GCF_015207245.1 Nostoc cf. edaphicum LEGE 07299 | reverse complement strand
AACTTCTCTTTCATCAGAACGTTATTATGCTTTACCTATACAGACATTTTTATCTTTTCAGGCTTTTGAAGATTATTTTGAAGATGAGAGAAGAATTGATAATGTCTCTTTACGAGATATTTTAGCTCGGTACGTTTCTACACTTGCTTTAGCATATAATATTTTGCCCATTGACTCTAATTATCAGAATATTCCTTACGTAGTTTTCAATAGTGGTGCAATGGATAAATTAGGGAAAAACCTATTTAATGAAAATCAAATATTTCAGTCTAAAGAAATGAATATTCTAAATTTAATTCTTTCTCAAGAAGATTGATTTTACATGAAATTTGATCGCACTTGTGAAAGTTAAAATGCTCAATCCAATAACCCCACTCTTACTCTACAAAAACTATGCAAAATCTCACCAGAATTACTCGCAATCCTGAAATGATGGGTGGCAAACCCTGTATTCGGGGAATGCGTATTACTGTTGGTACTATCGTCGGGTTAATGGCATCTGGACACAGTAATAGTGACATCCTCAAGGCATATCCCTACCTCGAAGAAGCCGACATCTATGAAGCACTTGCCTACGCTGCATGGAGAGCTGAAGAAATTGAAGTCCCTCTTAGAAGTGCATGAAAATTTTGATTGATATGAACCTTTCTCCTGATTGGGTTGCGGTTTTTGAGAGGTACAATATCTCTGCTGTCCACTGGTCTACAGTTGGCGATCCCCGTGAGAAAGATTCAATAATTATGGAGTGGGCAACAACTAATGGATATATCGTCTTTACTCACGATTTAGACTTCGGTTCCCTGCTTGCTGCTACAGGTGCTGATACTCCCAGTGTCATTCAGGTTCGTACCCAGGATGTTTTGCCAAAAAGTATTGAAAATCTAGTTATTTCAGCCCTGAATCAGTTTGAGTCTTCACTAGAGACAGGCGCATTGGTCACTGTTGACCAAGCCCAATCCAGAGTGCGTATTCTACCAATTAGACGCGGATAGTTTTAGGGAAATATTGCTAACTCAGTTTCCGGATCAAAAAAGTGAATTTTCTCTGGAGTTAGAGATAACCAAAGTTGCTCACCGGGTTGTACAAATCGGTCTGGTGGTATTCGCACTTGTAGGGAATTGGCTGTAGTAGCAGGTTTAGATCCCGGTTCGGCAATCTTAACAGCGAGAAAGGAATCGTTGCCGAGATTCTCTACCAAATCTACTTGCACTGGGAGATTTTTGGTGGCAGGCATACTCAAGTTCAAGTGTTCTGGGCGAATGCCTAAAATTAGAGTTTTTCCATCATATTTTTGTAAAGCTTTTCCCCATACTTCTGGCAGGGTGAAACGCAACTGGGAATGAGTAATCAACTGCGGGGCATGAAATTCTACAGGAATAAAATTCATCGGTGGTGAACCAATGAATTCTGCTACAAAAAGATTGGCAGGACGGTTGTAAAGTTCTAAGGGAGAAGCAACTTGTTGAATTTTACCTTCAGACATAATCGCAATACGATCGCCCATTGTCATCGCTTCTGTTTGGTCGTGGGTGACGTAAATTGTCGTTGTCCCCAGTTGGCGCTGCAATTTGACAATTTGGGCGCGGGTTTCCGCCCGCAGTTTGGCATCTAAATTAGAAAGCGGTTCATCCATTAAAAACACTTGGGGGTCACGCGCGATCGCTCTTCCCAATGCAACCCGTTGTCTTTGTCCCCCAGAAAGCTGTTTGGGTAAGCGATTCAGCAATGTTTCGATTTGCAACAGTTGAGCAACACTACGCACCTGCTGATCCACCGCCCGTTCTTTGTCAGAAGTGTAGCGCAATCCTTTAGGTAACTTCCTTGTCGTCCCCACAAAAAGATTTTCCGCCCACGCCCGAATATAGGGAGTATTTTCTCCTCTGCTCCCCTGCTCCTCTGCTCCCCTGCTTCCCCTGCGGCGTAACCCAAAGGCGATGTTGTCATACACCGTCATGTGAGGATAGAGGGCGTAATTTTGAAACACCATTGCGATGTCGCGTTCTTTGGGTGGTAAGTCATTGATCAAGCGATCGCCTATCCAGATATTACCGCCAGTCATCGTTTCTAAGCCAGCGATTAACCGCAGTAAGGTGCTTTTCCCACAACCAGAAGGGCCTACCAGCACCATAAACTCGCCATCTGCGATCGTCAGGTTAATCCGCCGCAAGACATTGACACTTCCCGCACGTTCCTGCGCTGCATCATTCTCCCCAGAGGTGAGGGGAGATTGGGTTTGTGAGGTAACACTTTCCCCTTTACGCGGGGAAAAACTTTTATAAACGTTTTCTAAAACAACTTGAGACACAACTAATTATTGTCATTGGGGATTGGGCATTGGGCATGGGGGAGCCACTTGCTCCACTTGGGGTCTCCCCAAGTGGAGCAAGTGGCGTCATTGGGCATTGGATTTGGACTAATGACTAATGACTAATGACCAATGACAGTTTAGCGCCCATCATAATACACCTTCTATGTAAATACGAAAAGTTAAAAAAACAGCTTGCACTATCAAAAGCAAACTATCCTGAATTTTAGGGCTATCAGGAGGTGTTGTTATGACTACCGATGTACCTAAAAATCTTTCCCAAGAACCAAGCGTTAATCCTGTCCATGACATTGTAGACGTACAAACCACAGATTGTTGCATTGTGGGTGGGGGGCCGGCAGGAGCAGTATTGGCGCTGTTGTTAGCGCGTCAAGGCATTTCTGTGATGCTGCTGGAAGCACACAAAGACTTCGATCGCGATTTTCGCGGTGATACGATTCATCCATCAGTGATGGAAATTATGGAGGAATTGGGACTTAGCGATCGCTTGCTAAAACTCCCCCATACTAAAATGCGCCAAATTAGTATTCAAACTCCTCAAGATACCGTCACATTCGCAGATTTTAGTCATCTGAAAACTCATTATCCCTACATTACAATGCTTCCCCAGGTGAAATTTCTGGAGTTCATCACCCAAGAAGCACAAAAATATCCTAGTTTCCATCTGGTGATGGGTGCGAATGTGCAGGAATTAATTATGGAAAATGCCGAAATTCAAGGTGTCCGCTATCGGGGAGGCGGTGGCTGGCATGAAATCCGGGCAATAGTGACAGTTGGTGCAGACGGTCGCCACTCACGTTTACGCCACCTGGGTGAGTTTGAGTCAATCGAAACCTCGCCGCCAATGGATGTACTCTGGTTTCGCCTACCGCGTCAGCCAGAAGACCCAGAGGGAGGAATGGGGCGCTTTGGTCAAGGTAAGCTAATTGCCATGCTTGACCGTGGTGATGAGTGGCAACTTGCCTATGTCATTCCTAAAGGAGGCTATCAACAACTACGGGCTGCGGGTTTGGAGGAATTAAAAAAATCTGTTGTCGAAGTCGTGCCAGAATTCCAGCAACGCATCCAAAATTTACATGATTGGTCACAAATAGCTTTTCTCTCAGTCGAGTCTAGCCGTGTCAAACACTGGTATCGTCCAGGACTCTTACTCATCGGTGATGCTGCTCATATAATGTCCCCGGTTGGTGGAGTAGGCATTAACTACGCGATTCAAGATGCTGTAGTCGCGGCGAATGTACTCAGCAAACCACTCAAAAACGGACAAGTACAACTTAGCGACCTAGCAAAAGTACAGCGTCAACGTGAGTTGCCCACACGCATCATTCAGGCGTTTCAAACTTTTATCCAAAAACGTGTATTGGCCCCGGTTCTCACCTCAAATCGCACCTTTGTACCACCTGCGTTTTTGCGCTTACCTATTTTGCGCGACCTTCCAGCCAGGTTGATCGCCTTGGGTGTTTTTCCAGTTCACGTCAAGGCTTAATATTTGCCAATAATTTTTTCTATTTAATCAATGGGTGGTACAATTATACTACTCATGCAGAATTCAATGCTCATTTAGTCAGGCGAGGGTGGCGAGCAGCATACTCAATGCTGTTCAAAGCGATGTCTACGACGGGCTACGCCTACGCTTGGCTTTTATGCTAGAAATGACTAAAAAGAATTCAGCACCCAGGTGGTCGCCGAGCGTAGCCGAGGTGAGTTAGAAGTCAGAATTGATAAAGAGTTTAGTATGATTGGTATATTCATTCATCAAGTGTTCATTCTGAATTCTGAATTCTGACTCCTGAATTCTGTGAGAAAATTTGTTCAAACATTATTAAAAAATGCAAACAATTAAACCTATCTAGATATTAATTGGCACTACATAGAAAAACCCCTCTCTTTCAATCAGTACTTTTTGCAGTCAGGAGTAATTTTAATGAACAGCTGCGTTTTGATGGCGGAAATTATTAACGAGCCGCAACTCCGTTATACAGCAGATAATTTGGGAGTCACGGAAATGCTAGTGCAGTTTCCCAATTCCCAAAAACCAGAAGATCCGCCAGCCACCTTGAAAGTTGTCGGCTGGGGAAATTTAGCGACAGAAATTCAGCAAAATTACCACCAAGGCGATCGCGTCATCTTGGTAGGACGTTTAACGATGAATACTGTTGATCGTCAAGAAGGGTTTAAAGAAAAACGCGCTGAATTGACAGTACAACAAATTCAATCTGTTGGAGGTAGTTTTGATACCGATCCATCGCCCTCAGCAACCGTAACTCCATCATTCACTGAAACTGCTCCCCGACAAGCATCTTCAGCATCTCGTCCGGCACAGAAAGAGGTTCCTAGTTACGAGTCAGCACGTCCAGCACCTACTCCAGCAACAAATCCTGTTGGCGTTACTCCCCAAACGACAAGTTACGAACCCGTACCCCAACCAACAAATTATGAGCGAACCACTTATCCAGCAGTGAAAGAGCAAGAACCAGATCCAGATGATATTCCCTTCTAAAATTGGTAGTTGAGCGTGTATTCAGTTTGCTCACATACTTAGCAGGAAGTATTACGATTAGACAATTTGTACAAATAGCCATCCTTTAGGATGTGCTATTTTTTTGTCTACTTTGACCCTTTGATTTCACTAATTCTCCATTTTTCCATGTAATACCAATTTGAAAAAAGAGTGCGACAGATGGATTAACATAACCGAGACACAAAAGGCGATTCCCAATCCAAAATCTAAAATGGTATAAGCTACAATCAAAATTACTCATCGATTATTTTCCTGGCACTGCCATGACCATTTCTCTACCACCGAAACTCAATAGTCTTCCCACAACACTACCCATTGAGGGGGCGGTTCGGATTGATTTAGAGGAAGGGATTCCAGTTTTTCGAGCATCCAGCACTGTTCAAAGTCGGATTGAAGAATTATTAACGAAACAGCAAAAGACTCCACTTAGTGCAGAAGAAGAAAAAGAACTTGATTGCTACGAAGAAATTGATGACTACCTAAGCTTTGTAAATCGCACAATTCGTAATTTGTCTGTTGCTCCAACTCAGCAAGTATAATAAATTGTGTCTTCTCGTAGCAAGATTTCTGAATCTATACAAAAGCAAGTACGTCAACGCGCCAACTACTTGTGTGAGTACTGTCATGCATCTGAACAATGGCAATATGTGCAATTCACAGTAGATCATAACTATGCCATTGTCATTAGGTGGAACAGATAATTTGGAAAATCTGGCGTTGGCTTGCTTTCACTGCAATCGCAGGAAGACAAATCGGCTTACAGCAACTGACCCTCAATCTGGAGAAGAAGTTTTACTGTTTAATCCGCGATCGCACATTTGGAGTGAGCATTTTATCTGGTCTGCGGATGGACTGCTAATTGTTGGTTTGACACCTATTGGACGAGCGACCGTCACTCTATTAACCTTGAATCGGGAACGGATTATTAATATTCGTGCATCTGATAAAGAAATCGGTCGGCATCCATCAATGGACGATCCAATTCAAAGGTAAAAACCAAATTTATCCACATATACATCAAAACTATTGTTAAAATCAAATAATTTTAAGTTAATATTTCTAACTAACTCCTATGAGAGAAACTGTCCTAGAGGTTCGCAATCTCCAAGTTGAATTTCCCGGTGATGGCAATACTGTCAGAGCTTTGGATGGTATTTCCTTTGGGCTGCATCGAGGTGAAACTCTAGGAATAGTAGGAGAATCGGGGAGTGGTAAATCAGTGACAGCCCTAGCTGTGATGGGTTTGTTGCAAAGTCCCGGTATAGTTACTGGCGGTGAAATCTGGTTTCGTCCACAGGAGAATGGCAACCCCATCGATTTGGTAAAACTGCCTCCTGAGCAAATGCAGTTACACCGGGGTGGCGACATTGCGATGATTTTTCAAGAACCGATGAGTTCGCTTAATCCGGTTTATAACATTGGGTTTCAGCTAACAGAAGCGATTATGCGGCATCAAAATGTGTCAGCAGCCCAAGCACGACAAATTGCGATCGCAGGTCTACAAGAGGTTAAACTTCTACCTAGCGATGAAGAGATACAGCAGCAGTATATCGAAACTTGGCACCAAACCAACGCCAATTCATCTAAACCAGATGGGCCAAAGTTGGCACAAATGGTTAAAGAACATAAAGAAGCCATGCTGGAACGCTACCCTCATGAACTTTCTGGGGGTCAGTTGCAACGGGTAATGATTGCAATGGCAATTTCTTGCAACCCATTAATCTTAATTGCCGATGAACCAACCACAGCTTTGGATGTGACGGTGCAAGCGACTATTTTGGAGTTAATGCGAGAATTGCAGCAAAGCCGTGACATGGCAATGATTTTCATTACGCACGACTTGGGGCTAATTTCAGAAATTGCTGACCAAGTAGCGGTGATGTATAAAGGTAAAGTTGTCGAATCTGGTACTTCTCGGCAAATTTTTAGTACTCCCCAGCATCCATATACTAAAGGTTTGATAGCTTGTCGCCCCACACTCAACCGCCGTCCCCAAAAATTACTCACTGTTTCCGACTACATGAGTGCAGAAGAGACGCCAACGGGACAAGTAGTAATTCAAGCGAAAGAACCCGCACAACCCACAGAAATCACCACTGAAGAGATTGCTGCAAGATTGGCAAACTTTAATGAGAAGGAACCTCTGCTGCAAATCCGCAACCTGAAAGTTGGTTTTCCAGTGCGCGGGGTGCTTGGTGGGACAAAACGCTACAATATGGCAGTGAATGGGGTTTCCTTTGATGTCAAACCAGGAGAAACAGTAGGTTTGGTGGGAGAATCTGGTTGCGGTAAAACTACCCTTGGCAGAACCTTGCTGCGATTAATTGAGCCGATGAGTGGTCAGATTATCTTTGAAAAACAAGATATTACTAGCCTCAAAGGAGAAGCGTTGCAAAAACTGCGGCGAGAAATGCAAATAGTCTTCCAAAATCCTTTTAGTTCGCTCGATCCCCGGATGAAGGTTGGGGACGCGGTAATGGAACCGTTGTTAATTCACGCTGTTGGGAAGACAAAACAACAACGACGCCAGCGAGTAGTCGAACTCTTAGAACGGGTGGGGTTGAGTGCAGATGCGATTAACCGCTATCCTCATCAGTTTTCTGGCGGTCAACGCCAACGGATTTGCATAGCCCGTTCTTTGGCGTTAAATCCTAAGTTTATCATCTGCGATGAGTCAGTTTCAGCGCTAGATGTTTCTGTACAGGCGCAGGTATTAAATCTTCTCAAAGAATTACAGTCAGACTTTCAGCTTACCTATATTTTTATTTCTCACGATTTAAGTGTAGTGAAATTTATGAGCGATCGCATTTTAGTCATGAATCGCGGTCAAATTGTTGAAGAAGGTACAGCCGAAAGCATTTACCAAGAACCTAAAGAAGAATACACGCAAAAATTAATTGCTGCGATTCCTACGGGTAGTGCTGAACGTGTGCGAAATCGGCATCTGAAGGCTTTATAGAAACAGAATTCAGGAGTCAGGAGTCAATACGGTTCAGTTAAGGAAAATTGTAAGTTGGGTTAAGCAAGGCGCAACCCAACAAAGCCCCGAAAATGTTGGGTTTCGTTCCTCAACCCAACCTACACATTTCAAGGTTTTTGGCACTAACTGAAGTGTATTGAGTCAGGAGTCAGAATGGGCTAAACGCCCCGCTACCGCTAACAGCATGAATTCTGTACAAGTGGCGTATAGCGAGTATTCGAGTGTCACGTCTGAATAAACGGCGTTTTTGCACTCTTACTAAATATGCAGATTTAGTTGTTTTGATTCTGATATTATGTCTGCATAATTAGGGCTTGCTGACCACAGTCATTACACC
>NZ_JADEXF010000107.1 GCF_015207245.1 Nostoc cf. edaphicum LEGE 07299 | reverse complement strand
CTTCGGGAGGGGCTGGGAGTGGGGTGCAATGACTGCGGAAATCATAACTAATTATGCGAATATGATATGACTTATAGTTATGGAAAACTCAAGGTTGCCCAATAAAGATTAAATTCGCCAAAACTTGTACTTTGCTTAACTCGCGCACAAGACGTTGAGCTTGATGTTTATAAAGTGGTATCGGCAACACTCTAGGCAAATTATTCATCCATTGCCTAGCGGTAGTGGAACTACATCCCGTAATCAAAACTATCTCCTCAGCACCATACATAATGGCATTTGTAGTTAGAGCTTTTTCAATCTGCACGCTCCATTGGCGAGGCAGCATTTCACCCCATTCAATTCGCTGCAAACTAGTGCTTGTGGCTAAAACAATCAAGCGATCGCCAGCATCAAGCTTAACATCATACCAGGGCATTAAAAAGTAATTGTCTTGCTGATATTTTTGGTAGAGAATCGGTACAACGCTGTAGCCAGACGCTATTTCAGATAGAAGCAACCCATTCAGGGTATCGCCATCTTCAATCTTGTATTCCGTCACCATGACTATTTGCTCATTCAAGTGAAACAAGCTCAGAACATTTTCTCCAAAAGCAGCACAAGCAAAAACTTCTGCCGCCAAAGCCGCACCACATATAACTTGAGCATAAGGGAACAGAGGGGCGACATTATCACTAAATTGGCGGTCTTGAGAGCGGATAATTAAGGTAGTGGCAGGGTTCATTGCATGAGCCATCAAACCAATTTCCAGATTTTCCATATTATCGTCCCCAACTAAAATGATGCTTTTAGCATGGGAGAGATTCGCTTTAATGAGTGCTTCGGTAGCATTACCAACGACAAGGGGCATATCGGGTAAAGTTTCTTGGTCGAGAGTGGTAGGATGAATTCCTACTAACGGCTGGTTAAGTTCTTGCAAAAGAGCAGCTACTTTCTGTCCCAAACGATTTAAGCCAATAATTATCAGATGGTTGCGTTGTGGGGTGGGAGGACGGGAATTGAAAAAATGGAATCTTGAAGTGACGAGAGCATCAGTCAGCAGTGCATATAATACTCCTACGAAAGCTTGACCTGTCAACGTCAGTCCCAGGCTAAACAACCGCAACCACCAAGGGATATCGTCTGAGGGTTTTGATTGCGCTGCAAACTCAACACCGCCAAATAAATCTCCGTATCCTCCCAAGAGCAAAACTGCTGTCGCATAAAAAGCTTCTTGGATGGTGATATCAGGATAATATAAGCGGTAAAGAACTATTCCAACAAACCACAGGATGAGTACAGTAATCGCATAGATTGTCGCAATTCGCCGGATTTGATTTTGGCTTTGGTAGTAAGATTGCCAAAATTGCACTATTTTATCCTTGAGATTTTTCGCTGTGATGCCTTGGATAAACTGTTGCAACTGCCACTTTTGGTTATGAGATTGTCGGCGTTGTTCAGAGAAAGCTAAATCGTATGCAACATCAATGTAAACTAGCGTGTCTCCTACCTGGACTTCTGCCTCTGGGTTCCAGCCAAACAATTCTTTGAGTGGTTTAGATGAAACAGGTTTGTGACTCAAGATGCGGCGAGTTGTAAGATTGAGTCTATGTACTGGCTTGCCATTACACCAGTTATCCTTTGCTTGTACCTGATGCTTTATCACTTGCAACAGTTGCCCTTCTAAGGTGAAATATCCAATAGCTTCAGAACCAAGGGCTGTCAGAGCGAAGGCATGAGCGGAAAGATGAGTAGGTTCAAAGGCAACAAAATTACCGAGATTTTCCCACAAGAGTTTGTTGAAATTTTGTTTGTCAGAACGTACAATCAAGCGAACTTGCGGATTAAGACGGCGTGCTGCAAAGGCAGCTTCTATATTTATCCGCTCATTTCTGGTTACTAAAAGTATTGAACGACACTGCCTTATACCTGCCTGCTCTAGAATACTTGGCTGGCGGCAGTCTCCTACGATTAACTTTTCTAGTAAGTTAGGAACTTCTGGGACTTCCCAATGTTCGGGCTGCACATCCTCGATGGCGCTGACTTTAACATCGTATTCCTTGAGGATTGCAACGCAATGTTGCCCTAAACTTTTGAGTCCGCATACTAAGAAAAGGTCTTGGGTTTTTTTTTGATTGCTGCTAGGAGGGGGATGCACTTTCTGTTGACGGTAGCATTCGATACTGCTAACAGGATGTATTTAGTAGGGTTTTTATACTTCGGTAATTCCTAACAATTTTAGCAGTTGGTTTCAAGATGAGTATCAAACGATCATAAACCGTATCGAATTCTGATATTTGATACCCAACTGAACCCGAATTTTGTTTAAAGTTTGGATAGTTTTTGCGATTACCTTGATTGATTGTGATGTAATTTACCAACTTTTTCCAACATATTAAAGCCAAAGTTGGTAAATTAGGGATTAGTTGAGCTAATTCTTCCCTACGCAACTATGCCATTGGATTTATCGCCTCTTTGGATATCACTCAAAACTTCATTACTTGCCACATTTATCACCTTCTTCTTAGGTATCGCTGCTGCCTACTGGATGCTGGGATATCGTGGCAAAGGTAAATCGTTGATTGAGAGTATCTTTATTGCGCCCCTGATTTTGCCTCCCACCGTTGTTGGGTTCTTGTTACTGCTATTTTTTGGCAAAAATGGCCCTGTAGGGAAATTCATGGGGGCTTTTGACTTCAGCATCGTCTTTACTTGGTATGGTGCAGCGATCGCAGCCACAGTAGTTTCTTTTCCTTTAATGTATAAAACTGCACTGGGAGCCTTTGAACAAATAGATGGCAACTTGCTGCGAGTAGCTAGAACCCTTGGCGCAACCGAAGCTACAATCTTTTGGCGCATCAGTTTCCCCCTAGCATTACCCGGCATTGCAGCCGCCACAATGCTCGCTTTTGCCCGTGCTTTGGGAGAATTTGGCGCAACGTTGATGTTGGCTGGTAACATTCCCGGACAAACGCAGACAATCCCAATGGCAATTTATTTTGCTGTGGAAGCGGGAGCAATGGACGAAGCATGGTTTTGGGCGATCGCAATTATGGTGATTTCTCTATCTGGAATTATTGCAGTCAACTTCTGGCAAGAATTGAGGGAAAAGAGGAGGGGAGCAGAGGGAGCAGAGGGAGCAGGGGGAGCAGGGGAAGCAGGGGAAGCAGGGGGAGAAATTTTTTATAGCCCGCACTCTAGCTTTGAATCTGGTGGATTGTTTGTCAACATTGAGAAAATACTTCCTAGCTTTCATTTAAAAGTTGCTTTCACTGCTGATGAGCAACCCTTGGGATTGTTAGGGGGTTCTGGGGCAGGTAAGAGCATGATTTTGCGTTGCCTTGCGGGGATAGAAACGCCCTTTCATGGGCGCATAGTTTTAAATGGCAGAGTCCTGTTTGACTCGGAAAAAGGGATTAATGTACCCAGCCGCGATCGCCGCATTGGTTTTTTAGTGCAGAATTATGCTTTGTTTCCGCACATGAGTGTGGCGCAAAATATTGCTTTTGGCTTGCCCAAAAAACTATCTGCTGGGAGTATTAGGGTGCAGGTAGAACAGCAATTAATAGCGATGCAGTTGCAGGGATTAGGCGATCGCTATCCACATCAACTCTCAGGGGGACAGCAACAACGGGTAGCTTTGGCAAGAGCATTGGCAAGTCAACCGGAAGCATTACTTTTGGATGAGCCGTTTTCGGCACTTGATACACATTTGCGTAGTCAATTAGAACAGCAAATGACAGAAACTCTAGCTTACTACCAGGGTGTGACTCTATTTGTCACCCATAATATGGAAGAAGCTTATCGGATTTGTCCGAATCTTTTGGTATTGGAGCATGGTAGAGCAGTTCATTATGGCAGCAAACATGAGATTTTCCAGCATCCTGCTACTGTGAGTGTTGCGCAACTTACCGGATGCAAAAACTTCTCCCGCGTTGTTCTCCAGTCATCACAACAGGTAGAAGCGATTGATTGGGGTTGTACTCTGCAAGTAATTGAACCTGTCAAAAGCGAATTATCCCACATCGGCATTCGTGCCCATCAGTTTATTTTTACCAACGACTTATCACAGGAAAATACCTTTCCCTGCTGGTTGGTAAGAACAAGTGAAACGCCCCATCGAATGACGTTGTTTCTCAAATTACACTCGGCCGGCAAGAATTCTCAAGATTACCATCTGCAAGCAGAAGTCTTCAAGGAAAAATGGGCAACCATGAAAGATGAACCTTTTCCTTGGTATATGCGTTTAGATCCTCTGCGCTTAATTTTGATGGAATAGTCAGCTAAACCATATCTAGGGAAGCATATCTCAAATTTTTATAATTTTTGTGGTCTGGGCTGAAAAGCCCGCCTAGTTCATGCAATTTCAATCTGGAACAGCTTATAAGGGGTAAGCACTTAAAAAAGTGAAATCCTACTGCCTTCATTAATACCAAATTTTCGTCATTTACCTGTTTGACTAGGCTTCATCATCTGATGTTTCTTCAATCTCGATTTCCCAAGGTTCTCCTTTATAATCTGGTGAAAAAAGGTGAATTTTGCCTTTGTTGGAAAACTGCTTCAACTTTTTGATGAACTGGGGAATAGCATCGACTATATGCAGATAACTTTCTATGTCATAGCAGATAATGAGTAACATCAGAGGACTAGTATTTATCTTGAAATACCAGTGACAATTTGATAGTAAAACTCGCATAATTGGGCCGCAAGCTTGATAAAATCGCCTGCAAGTAGCTTCTTCTAATTGTCTGTAGAATAACTCGTTAAGTATAGGCGCTCCAGTTGGAGGCAAATCATCTGCGGGAAGGGGGAACTTATTCATAGTAAATAACTAGGGATTGAGAATTACTAGTTAAAAAAATACGACGTTACTGCGTGTTTTCATCACGCCATCTATTCAAAGATGGCGCAATAAGCACTTTTGTAGTTGCACCCAAAGTCGGGAAATCATAGTAAATGTTCTTGTTTTTGTGTTGCAAGCCATTGTAGTTCTAACCACAAACGTGGATCTGTCTGCTTTATCTTCGACATCGGATCTCGCAGCAGATGTGTAGCATTTAGGCAGACAACTTCAACTAATCCTGCATATTCTGCTACTTCTCTGAGTATAGATATTTTGGCTTTGACATCAGCAATCAGATTGTCAGGGCAATAAATAGTGAAGTATGGCAGAAAGTGAACACGAGGTCTTCCCCAATAAGACTCGATGAGTTTAACATGACAGTGTTTTAGCAATTCCTCAACTTGTGGGAAAGAATGAGCAATAACCGTTTTGAATTCTTTGACTAGCTCTTGTTCATACCAACTTGTGTTCATAGTTATAACTTTCATGCTGAAAGTAGCAATTGGGAATTTTGAATTGTGAGTTAGTTTTTCTACTAATCACTGATAACTAAACATTTACTAGCCTTGGTGCAAAGATTTTTTGGGGTACTGTGTAGTACAAAAAGGTCGGCGAAGCAATTTTTTACTAATGCTGCTTCCATTCTCTTCAAACACTATCAAGTGCAATACTTGCTCTAAGAAACGCCGTTTGTCAAAAATGCCTTGAATCATCACCTCTAGTTCAGTTGCGCCCTTGGCAGGAAAATCTTCTCCATCAATGGTGCGCCAGGGTAAAAACTCCTGCCAATCTGAGGTTAATGTACCGATTCGTGCCCGATTTCCATAAGTAACAATTAGGAATGTATTGTAGTCAAACAGCTTTGGTATTTGTTGACAGTAGGTCTGAATTCGCTGATAACCTTCTTTGAAAGTCGCCTGTTCATCACTTAGCTGAATCGAGGCAATAACTGCCAAGGGTAAACCGTTGATAAAGACAACTACATCAGGACAGTGAGTATAACTCCCCTCAACTATAGTCAAGGGATGAATAGCTAGCCAATCATTGTTTAGTAGATTAGACGTATCTATGAGCCACACAAAGTCATGAACTATTTCTTCGTTATACAGGTATTCAACTTCCACACCAGTGGTCAAAAATTTGTGAAAGCGACGGTTATTTTCCAGCAAGTCGGAACCATGAGTGCAAGTAACCTGATAGATAGCTGCGGCGATCGCCTCATCCGGTTTTGTCGGGTTAATTTTCTGCAAAGCGTTATGGAGACGCTGACACAAAACCACATCACTATAACTACTCCGTCCTATCTGGTGCTTACCTAGAGTAATGTCTGGCTCTAATAAAACTGTGTAGCCAATGACCTCGAACCAAGTGAGCAAAGATGGTACAATGGCTTCTCTACGTTCCCGTAGCGTGTCGGAGACAGAAACTCCGCCAACGCGTAGCTGGCTTTTGAGTAGGGGTACGCCCAACCCAGGCATCGCAGATTGTGTGAAATCAAAACGGTGGCGAAGCTTTCTTGTAACACGACTCGCTTTGGCAGTTGTTTTTTTTAGCTGTGCTGGATTCATCAACAATAGAAGATTTTATTTGAGTAAATGCAGGAGCTAGGCACGAGTTTGCTGAACATTGGTTGGTATATTCACCAATGGACATATACGGCTTTTCAGTAACTATCAAAGCTGAAGTTGATCGGTGAGATTGTATCTAGTGCTACATATTACCAATAATATTGGTAATATTTCATAAACAGTTAGAATTGGCTCTGTATTAATGCTTAACCTTTGTTTCCTGCTCTAAAAACAGGTTGCCAATGTCAAATAAAAGCTGCATAGTGCCTCGGTAGCCAACCTTGGTAAACTGACCATAATCTAAGCGGTCAAAAATGGGAATCCCTTGACGATAAAAAGGAATTTTTAAGCGTTGAGCGATCGCCTCTCCATGAGAGTTGGTAATGAGTAAATCAGACCCAACTGCTAATTGCTCAAAGTCTTCCAAATCGCCGATAGTGATGCTCTTGATCGGCAGTTTTTCTAGCAAAGGAAAGCGTGTTGTTGTCACTGCTGCGTGAATCTCAACTCCTAGCGATCGCAAAAAAGCAACTGTTGACCAAAGCAAATCTGGTTCCAGCGCCAAAGAAACTCGCTTGCACCCAAAGTAAAAGTGATTCTCCAACATCACATGTTGCAACTGACGGCGTTGACGGCGGTATTTCTCCGGTACGCTGACACCACTGATATCCGCCAAAGCTTGCAGGAATTTATCTACTGCTGCTAGTCCCGTCAGTTCACCAAATACCTCATAAGGTATATTGAATCTTTGCTCCAAAATTTGCGCCCCACCCCGCATACTATCACCTAGCGCCAAAGTGAATACAGAACTACCAATTGAGCGCAACTGTGCTGCATTTGTACCATTAGCTGTGATGGCACTAGAAGAATCTTCTATAGAACCATCTAGTACGCCAGAAAGGTCTGGTACGACAATAGGTACAAGTCCAAAAGAGGTGACAATCTCTTTAATTTCCTGGACATCCCCTGGTGTGAAGGCAGAACTCGCCAAAATAGTGATTTGTGTGGGGCAAGCGTCTTGCTTGGAGCTTTTTTGAGGAATTTCCCTGACAATACTCTCAACCGCACCAGCAAAGCCATCCTGTAATGTACCTTTGAAATCTGGTGTAGAGACAAGCACAATTGGTAAATAATCCAGTTCTGGGTGACGGTGGCGAATCTCCTTAACAAAGCGCCCCATATCATCACCTCTGGTTTCCACCAGTCCAGTGCTACAAAGACCAATAATTTCTGGTTTGGATCTCTGCACCAAAGTCAAGATTGCTTGTTCAACTCTTTCCTCACCACCCAAAATGGTTGCAACTTCGGTCATCGCTGTACTGGAAAGGGGAATCGCCTGACGGAAATGCTGTACTAATACCGCCTTAGTTAAAGCAGTACAGCCTTGAGAACCGTGTAATAAAGGCATGATTCCCTTCAATCCCAAAAAGGCTAAAACTGCACCCACAGTTTGGCTTTGCTTCAGGGGATTAACTGCAACAGATGTACTCGTAACGCTAATAATCGCCATCAAATTTCCTCCTGTTGAGAATTTCCTGCCGACTCTACTCCTACTGACCACGGGGCTGGTCGGCATACTTGTTCCCACACAGGATTGTAAAAAGCAGCATACAATTCTCGTGCTATTTCTAAAATTCCTATATACCCTGCATAAGGATGGTTGCGTTCAGTATTAATGTCTAGGAATGGAATTCTAGCTGTGAGAGAAGTGTCTTGATAGCGTTTATCAGCAATTAACATATCAGCAAGATTTTCGTTAATTATCTGTAAAATTTCTTCAGAACTATTTTGTTCTAGAAT
>NZ_JADEXF010000106.1 GCF_015207245.1 Nostoc cf. edaphicum LEGE 07299 | reverse complement strand
GTAGAAATTCTCGGAGACATTTAGAGACTCGGATTGCTCATTTGATTCGTTTTTACGAAAACTATTCCGAAGATGAATGCAAAGGAGTCATAAATTTTATCGAGATTTTTAATATCACATTTGCAATTTATGCAGAAAATGTAGAATATAATTTGATTAAGATGGAAGAAGAGGAACAAAGCAGTAATCAGCAATTAAATCTGGATAGTTATCGTGTGTTTTCACAGATGAAAGTAGATAGATAAAAATGAGTTTTGCCTGATTCAGGATTTCGCAAGGCGTTCATCTAACCAAGCTAAGGCAGCACCCGCAGTTTCAGCTAGAATACTAATGAGGCGGTATAGAGCGATCGCACTAAATACTAAGGCAGATGGAAAGTGGTGTCGTAAAAGTTCATACGCAGTCGCTTCAAACACACCTAACCCACCAGGCGCACCAGGTATAACAAACCCCAACAACCAAGCGCAACTAAAAGCCCCGAATAACAAAGGAATTTGATTCGCATTCAACGAACCCAAGGCGAACATAGTTAGTATAAACCCAGTAGCGCGTAGTCCCATAAAGCCTACTTCTCCTAACAAAGGGCGCAAAGGGTAGCTTTTAACACTGAAAGGAACAGTTGGTTGAGTGGTAGCAGCAGACTTTTTTGCTTTTAATTTATACAAAAAACGAATAACAGGGTTCAAAAACCACGGATGAATCGCACCAAGGACTACAGCTAAACTCAGAAATTGTAGTATTTGTATAACAAAAGTAGTATTCGTTGCTGCAAATTGGCTACTGCATAAGACAATAACGATTAAAGCAGCCGCTAGCATGAGTAGGGGTTCTAGCAAAACGCTTAAGGTGGCTGCACCTGTAGGAATATTGGCATTTTTGGCGGCGACAATTCGCCCGTAGTGATGCCAGATATTACCTGGTAAATACTTAGCTATGTTCGTTTTTAGGTAAACTTGGATGAATTGAGGAGATGATACAGGTTGATTTAACTCTTGCAGAATCCAAGTCCAGATCAAGCCTGCCCAAGTATGAGCTAGTAAAGTTACCCCTGTAGCGATCGCCATAATTGCCCATCCTACATCATCAATGCGGATAGCAGTTACCTCAATCCAATTATCCTTCAGAGCTTTTCCTAAAAAAAACAGCGTTCCCCCCAAAATTATCCAGCGTAGAAATTGCTTCATGAATTTAGTCATTTAACGTTGAGAGCAACAAGGGCTGAATACCTCAAATCTTATGGTGTATCAGCTATATATCCGAATATTTTGAAGTATCAAACAGCTTGATGTAGTTCTTTTTACGAAAAGTATATTACTTTATTTTATATCTCTCTAGAGTTAGATAAAAATATTATTTTTGTACTCATTAAAATGTAGCCTGCGCTAGAGGTAAAGAGCATTTTATTATTCATATCCTGAATACAGGTTATCGAAACTGAGCGAACCAAAACAAGCACAATAACTTGCTGACCAATCCAATGATTCAGCAAATTCTTAGTTTATTAAAATTTTGGTAAGGAGGACTACGTGAACGCCGTAAGAGTATTCTTGAAACAAATAAGATTGCGCCAGATATTAACTATCTTTTTAGCTGGACTATTGTTGATAGTTAGCACTGCTTGTAGTGGGGCAAATGTTCAAGGTGCAAATCCACAAAATCCTGCTGTACAAGCCGGTGGAGCAAACAACCCTTATAAGAATGGTGGAGACAAGTATGGCAACTACAGAATGTCCACCGATCCGAAAATAGCAAACCCAAAAGCCAGTCAGGGACGCGACCAAGCTAGCTTACAACCAAGTTCGCAATTGTTGATTGCTACAAATACACAATCTGAGATACTTTATCCTGGTGCCGAGACACCAGCAGGTCGAGTTGAGAAAGAAGCAGAACTGCCATTCATCACAGATAAAGACTTCCGCCAGCCTGAACCCGGTGGTTTGATTCAGAATGAATCAAATGTAGGAGATCGAGTTAAGGATCGGCTTGAGACTGTAAGAGAGAATGTTGAAGAAGCTTCTGGCTTTTTGAATAACAAGGCAGATGAAGCTAAAGCAAGACCTGAATTACAACCAAATCCAGCAGTAAACAGATAAAACTCTTATTTTATCTGAATGCTTTGGATGTAAAATTAATTCCAAATGCCATCTTGGTTGAAGTTTAACTTAGTCACAAAAAAGCAAGGACTTAAAAGTATGAAAAAAGCAATGACTTGGCTGAAAAATATTCGTCCCTTAAAAGTTTTAACAGTCTTTTTGGCAGGAATATTCTTATTTCTGACACAAGCTTGTGGTGCTCCAGGAATAGCAACACAACCACCACAGCCTGAGAAGCAACCAGGTTATACTCAACAACGATACGATCCCACAAAAGATTATCCTCTCTCTTCTCCTGCTGGTGGAATGAATAACTTTAGTGATGTAGAACCGAGAGGCAGATTAGACGAGAAAGCAGCGACTGACAGAGCTGATGCACTGGCGAAAAATGCTCAAAAAAATATTGACCAGAAAGGAGCTGACAGCCCAGAGCAGTATGGCGAAAATTACAAACAAGGTACACCTTTTGGTGAAAGAGTGAAGAACCTGGGTGAAGATATCGGCAGTTCAGCTGAGGAAGTTCGCAAAGGTGTTGTTAAGGGAACTCAGCGAGGAATTGAAAATATTAAGGGTAATACCCAGAATGCTGCCGAAGATGTGACAACAAATGTTCAGCGTGGGGCTGAGGATGTTGGTAGAAATGCTCGGCGTACAGCTGATGATGCAGGC
The DNA here is from genome assembly GCF_015207245.1 of Nostoc cf. edaphicum LEGE 07299. GTDB lineage: Bacteria > Cyanobacteriota > Cyanobacteriia > Cyanobacteriales > Nostocaceae > Nostoc > Nostoc edaphicum_B. The sequence goes on along the minus strand of NZ_JADEXF010000106.1, from coordinate 5,431 downwards.
AATGCAGTGAAGAGAGCGGTTGATTGAAATTAGTCATTTAATTCTTGTAAAAATTTGAAAGCGCCCACAGACTTATAGTCTGGTGCTACTAAAACAAAGCCTGTCTATGCAGGCTTTGTTTTGGTTTGAGATGAGGTTTAATTCCCTTAAACTCTATTAATAGATATCTCTATAAATTAAATATGCATTATCTAGAACCCTTGTAGAGATGTAGCACTGCTACGTCTCTACATTATTTTTCATATCTCTAATGAGTCTTTGAACTCCGTTAACGAGTCTTTGAACTCCGTTGACGAGTCTTTGAACTCCGTTGACGAGTCTTTGAACTCCGTTGACGAGTCTTTGAACTCCGTTAACGAGTCTTTGAACTCCGTTGACGAGTCTTTGAACTCCGTTGACGAGTCTTTTAGCTCCGTTGACGAGTCTTTTAGCTCCGTTGACGAGTCTTTTAGCTCCGTTAACGAGTCTTTTAGCTCCGTAAGCAATTTTTTTGGGCTGTCGGTAATTGCCTGCAACTGCGCTGTAGTAGAGTGTAACTAGTTGATAGCGCTGTGAATAAAATCCTAATTTGTTCAGGTAATCCTCAAAATAGGGAAAAACCGCCCTTGGATGACGAAGTACAGAATTACCCAACTTTTGTACAAAACTGACTCTCAACTAGAAAAGCTTTTCCACTCAAAAAGCTGAAGGAAGACAAGGTTAATAGTAATGTTAAACTCACAGGCTAAACGCATCTTCATCAGCTACAAGCGTAATGCTAGTCCCGATGAACCAGTAGCGCTGCAAGTCTTCCAGGCGCTATCGCAGCAGCACAAAGTCTTTATCGACCAAACCATGTCTGTCGGTACACGCTGGGCTGAATGTATTGAAGCAGAAATCCGCCAAGCTGATTTTTTGATTACTTTCCTTTCAGCCTTGTCAACCAGCAGCGAGATGGTGGTGGCAGAAATAGAGACAGCACACCACTTGGCAAAATCACAATCAGGACGCCCGATAATTCTCCCGGTGCGTCTTGCGTATCAAGAACCGTTGCTGTATCCCTTAAGTGCTTACTTAAATGGGATTAACTGGGCGTTCTGGAAAGATGCAGAAGATACGCCGCGCCTGATTGCAGAGTTGTTACAGGCTGTCTCTGGTGGTGCATTGGCTATTAGTGAAGAAAAATCGAAAGCAGACTTACTCCAGATGAGTCAGCCGTCACCCCTACCCCATCCCTTTCCTTCAGCACAACCAGTCTCCCTGGAAATGCCCGAAGGAACAATGGAATCGCAATCTATTTTTTACGTAGAACGCTCATCTGATGCACTTGCTTTGCAGACTATTGAGCGGCAGGGCGTGACAATTACAATTAAAGGCCCCCGGCAAATGGGCAAAAGTTCGCTGTTAATCCGCACAATTCATACTGCTGTGAATGCAGGGAAGCGGGTTGCTTTGTTGGATTTCCAATTGTTTGATAAAGCTGCCTTAACTAATGCTGACCTTTTCTTTCGCCAGTTCTGTACTTGGTTAACCGATGAACTGGAAATGACTGACAAAGTTGATGAGTATTGGAATATGCCTTTGGGCAATAGTCAGCGTTGCACTCGCTACGTCGGCCGCTATTTGCTGAAGGAGTTTGGCAACCCCATTGTCTTAGCGATGGATGAAGTTGAAAGGGTCTTTGATACTGATTTTCGCTCTGATTTCTTTGGAATGCTGCGAAGCTGGCACAATAGCCGCGCCACTACTCCCATCTGGAAGCAACTGGATTTAGCGCTGGTTACTTCCACCGAACCCTACCAGCTAATTGATAATCTCAACCAATCTCCCTTTAATGTTGGGCTAGTAATTGATTTAGAAGATTTTACAGCAGTACAGGTTGCTGATTTAAACCGCCGTCATGGTTCACCCTTCAGCGCCAGCGAAGAAAAGCAATTAATAGCGTTACTCGGTGGACATCCTTATTTAGTAAGGCTTGCACTTTACTCAGTTGCTAGCGATCGCCTCTATCCTACCGAACTATTTGCCAATGCGATCGCAGATAATGGCCCCTTTGGTAATCATTTACGTAACCACCTCTTCCGGTTGCATAACAAACAGGAGTTAGTTCACGGTATGTTCCAAGTAATTCACCAGAACACCTGTGTAGATGAGCGCATCTTTTTCCGCTTGCGGGGTGCAGGTTTAGTGCGCCGGGAAGGGCGTGTAGTGTTTCCCCGTTGTCAACTTTACACCAATTATTTCCGGGAGCATCTGCGTGGCTAATCCAAACATTTACACTGTAGGCGGGACAGTACAGGCTGGCGGTGGCATTTACATTCCCCGCCAAGCTGATGAGGAACTTTTAGCACTGTGTCGTGCCCGAACTTTCGCTTATATTCTTGCTCCACGGCAGGTAGGCAAGTCCAGCTTGATGGTGCGGACTGCCGAACAACTAGCTGATGAAGGTATCCAGTCGGTGATTATCGATCTGACTCAGTTGGGGGTACAGGTTACTGCTGAAGAATGGTATCTAGGTTTGCTCACCATCATTGACGATCAACTTATGCTAGATACCGATGTTGTTGAGTGGTGGCAGTCTCTTAAGCATTTAGGCATTACTCAACGGTTAACTAGGTTTTTTGAGGAAATTTTGCTGGTTGAAATTGTCATACCTTTGGTGATTTTCGTTGATGAAATCGACACAACTCTCAGTCTCAACTTCACCGATGACTTTTTTGCGGCTATTCGATATCTCTACAATGGGCGTGCCCGTATACCTAAATTTCAGCGTCTCTCTTTTGTCCTTATCGGCGTAGCAACACCAGGTGATTTAATCCGTGACTCCAAGCGGACGCCCTTTAATATTGGACAGCGCGTAGAGTTAACCGACTTTAACTTAGAAGAAGCACTAACTCTTGCTGATGGACTGGGTTTACCACTAGAACAGTCACAGCAGATGCTCAAGTGGGTACTGAAGTGGACAGGGGGACATCCCTATCTAACGCAGCGTCTCTGCCGGGCCATAACAGAGCAAGACAACAACAATTGGTCTCAAGCCGAAGTTGACCGCGTTGTAAATAGTACGTTCTTTGGTGCAATGAGTAAGCAAGACAATAACTTACAGTTTGTGCGGGATATGCTTACCAAACGGGCACCTGACCTTTTCGCTGTCTTAACTACCTACAGCGAGATCCGCCGTGGAAAGCGCATTGTCTTGGATGAGGAACAGTCTTTAGTCAAGTCCCACCTCAAACTCTCAGGTATTATCGTCCGCCGTGAACACGCTAGCTTGTGTGTACGCAATTTGATCTACAGGAAAGTATTTGATGACAGGTGGCTTAAAGAACATCTGCCAGTTAAGTTGAAAATGTTGACAGTTCAGACAGTGGTTCTTACAAGTATAGCTGTAGCGTTTTTGACTTTAAGTATGCGGGAACTCAAATGGTTACAGCCTTGGGAGTTAAGAGTTTATGACCAGATGTTGCGATCGCGTCCGGCAGAAGCACCCGATCGGCGGATTTTGCTAGTAAAAATTACTGATAACGATCTCAAACGCGAGAAATGGCCTTTATCAGATCGGACAATCAATCAGCTATTAAAGAAAATAGAGTCTTATCAACCGCGAATTGTTGGTTTATATCTTTTCCGACCGGAAGACAATAATTTGGCGGCTAATCTCCAAAATCAAGATAACATTGTCACTACCTGTTTGTTTAGCAGTTTGGGTAGAGATGAAATTCCCCCGCCACCCAACTTTCCTATAGATAATGTTGGGTTTAGCGATGTGGTTGCTGATAATGAAAACGACCAAATTCTCCGCCGCACTTTATTATTTGCCTACTCTACAGATAAGAAATGTACAACATCATTTGCATTTGGTGCATTAATTGCAATTAATTATCTAGAAAAACAAGGTATTGAATACGATTTCACTAAAAAAGGAGATTTTATATTAGGTAAAACCTTGTTTGTGCGTTTACAACCTAATTCTGGCGGCTACCAACATTTGGATGCACAGGGCTATCAAATATTATTAAATTACCGTCACCCCAACAGCCTCGACCAAGTAACCCTCACAGATGTTCTTAGTGGGCAAGCCAACCCCAGTTTATTTAAAGACCGTTTGGTAATTATTGGCACTACAGCAGCTAATATCCCTCCAAGTGGCTTTTATACGCCCTACAGCGCTTTACCAGATCAACCAGCCAGAATGCCTGCTCTGTTTATTCATGCACAGATAGCAAGTCAACTGATCAGTACAGTGTTGGATGGGCGACCCTTGATTTGGTATTGGCCCGACTGGGCGGAATTTATCTGGGTATGGGGCTGGTCGCTATTAGGTGGTGTTTTAGCATTGCGGTGGCAAAATCCGCTGCTTTTGCTAGTGGTGGTAGGGATAACTCTATTTGGCTTAGTAGTAATCTGCGTTGCTTTGTTTTTGCAAGCTGGATGGGTGCCATTAATCCCTCCTGCTCTTGCTTTGGTGATTAGTAGTATCTGTCTAATTGCTTATAGTAGCTACCAAAATCAGCGGCAAACTCAGGTGATTGTTCTGCAAGTTGAAAAACAACAAGAAGCGATCGCCCAATTAAATGTACTTTTAGAAGATAAAACAGCAATTCCCGACTCGTCTGTTGATTTTCCTCCCCCAGTTGATTCACCCGAAATAAAATCAGGTGATTTGCTTTTAGGTGGACGCTACAAAATCTCTCAAACTCTCGGCGCTGGTGGATTTGGTCGTACTTATTTAGCACAGGATACTCAACGGCCAGGTAATCCTACTTGTGTAGTTAAAAAGTTAATGCCAGCCCGTCAAGATGCACGATTTTTGCAAGTCGCTCGCAGATTGTTTCATAGTGAAGCTGAAATTTTAGAAATTTTGGGTAAACATCATCAGATTCCTGAACTACTTGCTTATTTTGAAGATAACCACGAATTTTATTTAATTCAACAATATATTGAGGGACATACCCTAAGTGAAGAATTACCACCAGTACAAAATGTGCAAAACGAATCATTTGTAATGGAAATGCTCAAACAAGTTTTAGAAGTTCTAGAATTTGTTCATCAACATCGAGTGATTCATCGCGATCTCAAACCGACTAATATTATTAGATGCGCTCAAAATAATCGGCTGGTATTGATTGACTTTGGTGCTGTTAAATTAATGCAACCGCCGAGTAGCGAGCAAACAGAATTAGCCACAGTAGCCATCGGAACGCGAGGTTATGCACCTCCAGAACAATTTGCCGGTCATCCCCGTTTATGCAGTGACATTTATGCTTTAGGAATGATTGCTATTCAAGCCATAACTGGGATACCACCGCAAGAACTCCACCCAGATCCAGAAACGGGGAATGTGATGTGGCGACAAACCGTGCAAGTGAGTGAAGAATTAGCGGCAATTATAGATAAAATGGTTTGCTATCATTTTAGCGATCGCTATCAATCAGCCACCGCAGTTTTACAA
>NZ_JADEXF010000105.1 GCF_015207245.1 Nostoc cf. edaphicum LEGE 07299 | reverse complement strand
CCATGTTGCGGGTAATGACTGCTTGCAACTCTAACATTTGTTCAGCGCGTTTGCGATCGCTGATTTCAACTACGACAATGCCCATGCTAATAGGTTCATCAGCTTCAGACTGAATTGGAAAATAGGAAGCTAGCCAAGTCCTGATTACACCTGGAAATTTTGGGGTTTCTCCACTGATTTCCAAATCTAGAATCGGTTCACCCGTTGTTAAGACCTGTCGAAAGACTCGATCTTGCTTCCGTGCTATGTCAGGGACAATCTCCCACGTTGTCTTGCCAATATGTTCTGCTGCGGGAATGCCATTAATTTCTGCTAATGCTTCATTAACCAATGAATAACGCAGTTCCCCATCGATAATGGTTATACCAACGGGTGCATTATTGATGAAGGTATCCAATAACTTTTGCTTGTGAGCCAGTTCTCGCTCTAGAATCTTGCGCTCGCTTATATCAATAATTACTCCTAACATCCGTACAGGTTCGCCTGCCTCGTTGTAAACACCACGTCCTTTCCCCGTCAGCCAGTGAACCCTGCCATCGGGAAAAATCACTCGATATTCACCTTGAAAATTAATATGTTGTGCCAGTGCATTTGATACAGCCTGTTCAATTCGGTCAACATCCTCTGGATGCACGCGATCGCACCATAGTTGATAGCTGGCTGCTAATATTTCTGGCTCTAAACCTAACAAACGATAATGGTTGTCGTTCCAGATAACTTCGCCTGTTTGAACATTCCAATCCCAAAGACCGATGTGGTTAAATTCCAACGTTAGCCTCAGTTGTTCTTCACTTTTGGCTAAGGCTGCTTCGGCTTGTTTGCGTTCGCGTAGCGCGGCTTGTCGATCGCTGATATCCCGATGAGTACCAGTCATTCGCAGAGGATTACCATCTGCATCTCGCATCACAACCTTACCGTAGTTGGCAATCCATTTGCATTCGCCTGACTTAGTTCGGAGTCGATAGTCAAATTTGTACTGTACTGAACTATCCTTGAGGTGATCTGCCAAGATTTTCTCCACCCAAGGGAGATCGTCTGGATGAACTAATCGCTCCCAGGTACTAAAATCCTGTGGGAGTTCATCAAAGCGGTATCCCAGCATTTCTAAATAGTGAGGGCTGTAATAAACCTGTCTAGTCAAAATATTCCAGTCCCACAAAGCATCTCCAGAAGCCTCAAGGGCTAATTGTAGTCGTTCCTCACTTTCTCGCAGAGCAATTTCCGATCGTTTGCGCTCTTCTTCACCATACTTCCGGGCAGTAATATCCGTGATTCGTACTAGTTGCATCACAGTACCAGCGAGCGTAATTTGTTTGGCTGCGATGTTTCCCCAAAAGGATTTGCCCTGCTTAGTAATATATTCAACTTCTCGACTCCAAAACCCTTGCTGGTGAATTTCTTCCATAAAGGTGGCAATCTCATCGGAAGTGAACGGTTGTTTTTGCAGAGTGTTACCTTTAATGTTAATTAATTCGGCTTTACTAGAGGCTGCAAATAGCTCCACTGCTCGATCGTTACAGTCAGCGATCAGTAATGTTTCGACATCTACCAAAAAAAGCGCATCAGCGGATTCGTTATAAACAGCTTCTAGCAGGTCACGACTACGGATGATTTCTAACTCAGTTTGTTTGCGTTCTGTAATATCTATAACCGCTCCCAATAGCTTAACTGGCTGCCCTTGAGCGTCATAAGCTATCTCTGCTTTTGATTCAACATAGCGCACTGAACCATCAGGTCGGATAATTCGATACTCAAGATTGAAAGGGGCTTGTTGAGCGTAGGCGTAGCCCGTCGTAGACATCACCTGTTCCAGTTGAGCCTCTATCCAGGCGCGATCGTCTGGGTGAACTATTTGGAGAATTTCCTCCTGGTCGGGTTCGCCTTGAGTGGGATTTAGGCCAGAGATGCGAAAGGTTTCCATAGACCAGTAGCGCTTTTTCGTTACTAAGTTAAATTCCCAACTGCCTATATGGGCAATTTGTTGAGTAGTGGCTAGCATTGCTTCACTTTGTTGGAGTTTTTCTTTAGCCTGTTTAAGTTCGGTAATATCTCGCCCTTCTGGAATTAACAAAACAACTTGACCTGTCTCATCTAAAAGCGGACGGAGTGAAAAATCGACTGTTACTACCCGATTATTTGCACCGAGAACATCAACTTCATAGCGGATAAATTCCCCTTGGGCTGCACGAGCGATCGCTTGTCTTAATTCTGCTTGAGTTTGCGGTGAAATTGTCCACCAGCGCGCTTCCCAAAAAGGGCGATTGATCGCATCTTCCAGTTTCAGTCCGGCAAAATTTAGCGCCGTCTGGTTCGCCTCTAGTAAAATACCAGCTGGCGTTAGCAGTCCTATGAACTGGAAAGTATTATTAAAAATGGCACGGAAACGGCGATCGCTTTGGTGTAATTTGGCAGTGCGTTCTTGTACCTTCGCTTCTAACTCAGTGTTGAGTGTTTGGAGATTGTGGTAGAGTTCGGCTTGTTGGATAGCGATCGCTAGTTGCACCGTCAGTTGCTTGAGCAATTCCACCTCAAATATCTGCCATTGTCGCGGCCCAGAACATTGATGTGCGATAAATAGCCCCCAAAGTTCAACTGCTTGAGTCCCCTTGCTCTCTAACAAAATCGGGACAACTAAATTCGCCTTCACCTGAAACTGTTCCAAAAGTTGAATATGGCAGTCACTTAAACCTGCTTCGTAGATGTTTGTAGCTGCCCAAATTTTTCCTTGGCGATATTCTCCCCCCTGATTTTCCTGAAAATAGGTATCTTCAATCTCCAGTCCTAAGATTGATGTCCATTGAGGTAATACCGACTCAGCGACGATTTTGCCTTGCATTTGAGGCGTAAATTGATACAGCAGTACCCGATCGGCACCCAGTAACTGGCGGACTTCTTGAACACTCGTGGCAAGGATATCTTGAAGTCTCAAAGATTGGCGAACATTAAGAGCGATCGCTTCTACTAACTTTTGTTGTTCCTGTTGCTGTTTTAGCTGCCGCATTAGCTGCATCTGCTCGATCGCCCCATGAACCGCTCGACGTAAATTATCAGAGGTCAGTTTTCCTTTGACTAGATAATCTTGCGCCCCACTCTTGATCGCTTGGACTGCGATCGTTTCGTCTCCCTGTCCAGTCAGGATAATTACTGAAATTTGACTGTTAGAAGTTTGCCTCTGTAGCTGAGTGAGAAATTCCAGCCCATCTAAATCTGGTAATCGATAGTTCAACAAAATTACATCTGGTATTTTCCCTTGACAAGCTTGTAGCGCCTTATTTCCAGATTCAAATTCGTAAATATCATAAGTGTAGCGATCGTCCCGCTCTAGAAAGCGTCGATATAAAGCTCTATCTTCAGCAGAGTCTTCTACAAAAAATACAGTTGTCATGTTGTCGGCCTCCTAAGACAGCTGCGGGAGTGGGGAGCAGAGGAGACAAGTTGACAAAAGTGAGAACTTGCAACAAGTCTTTCCCAATGCCCAATTCGATAAACCCTAAATCAACAAATTCGCACTTTTTCTTGATCGCAGACTACTATTTTTAGTCGCATAAACGCATAATAGAATAGTGACTGATCTGTTCCTACCTTTACAATCTCTCAAACAAGGTGACTGGTTCAAGCTGATCTGCGGAGCCAGCTTCCAGCATTTGCCGGCAGTCAGAAGTTTAACGTTAGCCTATACTTTGGCGGGCGCTGACTGCATAGATGTTGCAGCTGATCCAGCAGTAATTGCAGCAGCGCAATCAGGGCTACAAGCAGCCAAATCTCTGGCTAAGGATGCCCAAAAGCGAGGCTTTGACTACAAAGGGAATTTACCCTTTTTGATGGTCAGCCTAAACGATGGAGAAGACCCCCATTTTCGCAAAGCAGAATTTAATCCTCATGAGTGTCCTACAGACTGCCCTAGACCCTGTGAACGGATTTGTCCGGCACAAGCGATCGTATTTGACAGTATCAAAGAAGACTTTTCAGGAGTAGTATCCGAAAAGTGTTATGGCTGCGGTCGTTGCATACCAGTTTGCCCTTATGGTATAATTTATACAGCTTCATACGTGACAACGCCGGGAGCGATCGCGCCATTGGTAATGTCAACGGGAGTAGATGCCGTAGAAATCCATACAAAAGTCGGGCGGTTGGCAGAATTTGAGCAATTATGGCAAGCAATTTCACCGTGGGCCGATAAACTAAAGTTACTAGCAATCAGCTGTCCTGATGGTGAAGGGATGATTGACTACTTAAGAGCGCTCTACGACAGGATTGCCCCACTCAAGGGTGCTTTAATTTGGCAAACCGATGGTCGTCCGATGAGTGGTGATATTGGCGATGGCACCACAATAGCTGCGGTGAAATTAGGGCAAAAAGTTTTGGCAGCTAAGTTACCAGGATATGTGCAGTTAGCAGGCGGCACAAACAAGTATACCGTTGCTAAGTTAAAGGCAATGGAACTGTTAAACAGTGCTGAGTTCCGAGTTATGAGTGCTGAGAAAGACTATGTTACTCAGTACTCAGCACGGGCTAAACGCCCCGCTACCGCTAACAGCACTCAGCACTCCCACATCGCCGGGGTCGCCTACGGTAGCTACGCTCGCGTACTGCTGTCACCAATTCTCGAACAGTTAGAGAATAAGGAGGTAAGTAACACCAAGATGAAGGCGACTGTTCGCCTAGAAGAAGATCAAGTATTGCTTTGGCAAGCTGTAGAACTTGCCCATTCTCTCGTTTCCCAGATCAAGTCACAGCAGGAGCGTTAATTGCTCGTTCGGAAAAATACCCAGGGCGGGTTCTCCTGCACGCAAATGTCCTCGCTATCTCTAAAAACGTCACCATAGAAAGCATGACGATTACAGACGATCTCCAAAAGTTATTAGACATTTTGCCCCAAGACCTGCAACAAGTACTAGAGAGTCATCCCAAACGAGATAGTTTAGTAGAAGTGGTCTTGGATTTGGGTCGTCGCCCAGAGGCTCGCTTTCCTAATCAAGCTGAGTATTTGAGCGAAGTACCCGTTACTCAAGAACAAATAGATGATTGCATTCAACGAGTCGGAATCTTTGGCGGAGATAATCGGGCAGGAATTGAGCAAACTTTGCATCGGATCAGCGCTATTCGCAACCGCACTGGTAAGATTATTGGCTTGACCTGTCGCGTTGGTCGGGCGGTATTCGGAACCATTGGCATGATCCGCGATTTGGTAGAAACTGGTAAATCGATTCTCATGCTGGGGCGTCCAGGCGTGGGCAAAACTACCGCCTTACGGGAAATAGCCCGTGTTTTAGCGGACGATCTGCATAAGCGAGTGGTGATTATTGACACCTCCAACGAAATCGCTGGGGATGGTGATGTTGCCCACCCCGCCATTGGTCGCGCTCGGCGGATGCAAGTAGCTCATCCAAACGAACAGCATCAGGTGATGATTGAGGCAGTGGAAAACCACATGCCCGAAGTCATTGTCATTGATGAAATTGGTACGGAACTGGAAGCTTTAGCGGCTCGTACCATTGCAGAACGGGGCGTACAGTTGGTAGGTACTGCTCACGGTAATCAGATCGAAAACCTGATTAAAAACCCCACCCTGGCTGATTTAGTTGGGGGTATCCAAGCTGTTACCTTGGGAGACGATGAAGCCAGACGGCGAGGCTCTCAAAAGACTGTTTTGGAGCGGAAAGCCCCGCCTACCTTTGAAATTGCGGTGGAAATGTTAGAACGCCAACGCTGGACAGTACACGAAAGTGTTGCTGACACCGTAGATAATCTGTTGCGGGGGCGTCAACCTACCCCACAAACGAGAACCGTTGATGACCACGGCAAAATTGCGGTTACACGTCAGTTAGCTGTTGTCAACGGTCGTGGTGGACAGTTAGGAACAGTAGAGGATTCTTTTCCACCGGCGCGACAGTCTAATGGCTGGCGTTCATCTGGACAAATGGTTGCACTACCCCAATTGCCTGTAGAGCGGGTAACTGGACGCAGTGAGTTTGACCGTTTGCTGGATGAATCCTTCAATTATTCTGAAAGCATTGATTTTGATGCTGCTACAAGAGTGCCAGGGCCCAATGGTGAAGATTTGCCATTGCACGTTTACCCCTATGGGGTTAGCCGTCACCAACTAGAACAGGTGATTAGCGTGCTAACTTTACCCGTGGTCTTGACAAAAGATATAGATACTGCTGATGCAATTTTAGCATTGCGATCGCACGTCAAAAACCACGCCAAATTACGCCAAATGGCCAAAGCTCGTCATGTACCCATCCACGTAATTAAGTCCAGCACCATTCCCCAAATTACCCGTGGTTTGCGGCGGTTGCTGAACATCGACGACCCAGAGATGGCCGACGATAGAGAACTACAATTGTTTTTGCACAATGGTAGCGATGATGAGATGGATGCCTTAGAAGAAGCTAGACTTGCCGTTGAGCAAATTGTGATTCCTAAAGGACAGCCAGTCGAGTTATTGCCGCGTTCTCCCCAAGTCCGCAAAATGCAACATGAGTTGGTAGAACATTATCGCCTCAAGTCGCATAGTTTTGGCGAAGAACCAAATAGAAGATTACGGATTTATCCAGCGTAATTTTAATAACTCTATCAAAGAGTTTACTTACGATGTACACACAAGCCTTTGTCAAGGTAATTTACGGTTAGTCTCATAGATAGCCCCTGAGATACCTCACCCTGTCGGGAAAAGAAAATTTTTTGGTAATTTACGGTTAGTCTCATAGATAGCCCCTGAGATACCTCACCCTGTCCTATCCTTACTAAGGAGAGGACAGGGTGAGGTTTTGATAACTTATGTGTACAGCGTAACCTTTTAGAGAAAAGTTTATGCATTTGAAAAGCGCTTTAACCATCAAAAATCGCCAAAATCATTATCTATACTCAAGCTAATAGTCCAATTTTCTCGCACTAATTCGCTGTTATCATCAACATCACGCAGCGTCTTGTAGACAAAGAATTCGTAAAGAGTGAGTAATATCATGTCCGTATAATTAGTTATAATTTCCACAGTCATTGCACCCCCACATGTCAAAATAATTCGTAATTGATAATGGGCTTCTCTACGAGACGCTAAAAGCGAACGCCCCGCTACGCTAACGTAATTCATAGTTACAATCAGTGGGGGCTTGTACCCTCTTTAATTACGATCGCTTCTTACCGAATTAAATTTCCCCGAATTAATCGATTAAACCTTCATCACGGGAACGAATTTCAGTTTGAATTCGCATATTCTTACCACCCTGCTTGCAGTCTTCAGGATACACTCCCAACACATCCTGAATCTTCGTCCAGTAAGTACGTACTGCTCTTTCTGATTTATACATTCGTTCGGCGATCGCCTTATCTGTCAAACTCTCTTCAAAAGCCAACCGCAACACTTCCAGCCATTCTGGTTTGAGTTCGATTCCCGTTTTGATGTCTTTGGTGTGAGTTGCACCATGAAGGGACAAATTAACCCGCATTAGCATTTCATCTTCGGGTAATCCTTTATCTGCGATCGCAAATCCAGCTTGATGATTATCAATCTCGTGTTTGATCCGAATTAACGCCTTCACATAACTAGTTTGTACCATAAAATTCTGATGGGGATATTCTTGGAGCAAAGTTTGCAGCAGCTTAATTCCGGTATCAATTTCTGCTGTCTCTCCTTGGCGATCGGGAATTGATAAATCCATCACAATTAGGCCAAAGTGATGATATTGAAGTTGAAAAAGTGTCTCTTTTGCCGTCTGAGCCTTAATGATAGCAGCTTCGGGGTACTGTCTACTTAAGACATCGAGCGTACCAGTTAAAATTAATTGGTGATCATCTACAACAAGAATACCCAGCTTTTTTTCCACTGGTAAATATCCAAAAACTTGATGTTCTTTTAAATTTACTACTACCATATTTTCATCCAAATTCAAAGTTTATTTAAGCTTTATGAAAATTTTCTTTGTCTCCGGCGTTTAACTTGAAAGTCATATCTTGTATCTTTTAGCCCTAACTCATTGAAGTATGCGCTTATTTTAATTGGAGATGAATTTTCAAGCTATGCAGAAAAGTGCAAATCTAGAGATGCGATCTGATTTTGGATTCGGAATCATTAATAATTATGTGGACATGAATCAAAAGTCCTCACCCTAAATCCCTCTCCCAAGTTGGGGCTATGGTGTACACACAAGTCTGAAATAGCTGATTAACCAAGGTTTTACCCCACCCTAACCCTCCCCTTATAAAGGGGAGGGAACTAGATTT
>NZ_JADEXF010000104.1 GCF_015207245.1 Nostoc cf. edaphicum LEGE 07299 | reverse complement strand
TTCCTGTGTTCACCCGGAGGAGTTTTTCAGTATTCAATCCATAGCCCAAGAGTTTCCCGAAATTAGTTTTGCTGTAGGATTACATCCTTTAGATGCTGATAAATGGAATAGCGAGACAGCCGAGAAAATCAAAACTTTAGCGAGTTCTGACTCGAATGTAGTAGCAATTGGGGAAATGGGGCTGGATTTTTACAAAGCTGATAACTATGAGCAACAGTATATGGTGTTCGAGTCCCAGTTGGCGATCGCAGCTGAACTCAACTTACCAGTAATTATCCACTGCCGTGATGCTGCGGTGGCAACCAGAGAAGTGTTGCAAAAATGGCACTCACTCAAAGGAGAAAGAGTGCGGGGCGTCATGCATTGCTGGGGAGGAACGCCAGAAGAAACTCAATGGTTTCTCGATTTAGGCTTCTACATCAGCTTTAGCGGGACGGTAACGTTCAAAAACGCCAAAGCGATCCAATCCTCGGCGGCGATGGTAAGTAGCGATCGCCTACTAATTGAAACAGACTGTCCATTTCTCGCCCCAGTTCCGAAACGAGGCGAGAGGCGCAACGAGCCGGCCTACGTGCAATATGTAGCCGAGCAAGTAGCTAAACTGCGTCAGGAAACGGTAGAGGCGATCGCCCATCAAACCACCCAGAATGCCTGTGAATTATTTGGCCTGTCAATATAAAGTGTGCAATAATTCTCTTTGTATTCCGTTGTGCTAAAAAAAATAAAACTCTAGAGAGGGAAAATATGGTAATATTATTCCCTCAAAAACATTTTGCTTGCGCCATAATGATAAAGGAAGGAACCTAAAATTTCTGAGCCTAATTTTCCGTAATCTTATCGGCTTGGCCATCCTCCAAATCTCTACAAGCGGATGCTCTCCAGACATGACTAACTGTGCCAAACCAAGTTGAGCTAGATTGCACAACATCGGCTTGGTGTGTATCGAACCTATTCAAAATCGTTAAACAAAATTGCCTTGTGACTACAATCCAGCAAAATGAAGTGATTCTGATTCAAAGCCGACAAGGTGCGGATCGTTCCCTCAGTCTTAGGATATCTAGGATATCACTGAGAGTATAAATAGGCGGGTGGATTTAAGACACACCGTCTAGAGCTGCGTCAGCAAATTAACGCGCTTTTTGGAGGGGAAATGAAGAAAGTAGATAAAACTCAGGAATATCTCAACTTTATATTCTTCTTAAATCAAGACTATAGTGGGTTTTTGGCGTCTGAGTCCCCGATTCCGGGCAATTACCCCCTTGTCCAAATTGCTCATTCCAGCTTTAATGGCTGCGTTTGCCCACACCTGTAAATAGCAAGTGTGTAAGAAGAAGTTCCCAAACAGCTAAGGACACTAGCTAGCAGTGGGAAGCGTCAAACAGCAGTGTCCAAGGGAAAATTTTACCAGGTTGACAAAGGAAGAGGCATGACTAAAGAAACATACATGGAACCCGCCTTTCTGTTGCCCGACTTGATTGAAATCCAGCGTTCGAGCTTTCGCTGGTTTTTGGAAGAAGGGCTAATAGAAGAACTTAACTCCTTTAGTCCTATTACAGATTATACGGGCAAATTAGAACTGCACTTTTTGGGGCATAACTACAAACTCAAGGAGCCAAAGTACAGCGTCGAAGAAGCCAAACGGCGGGATAGTACTTATGCCGTCCAAATGTATGTTCCCACACGGTTGATTAATAAGGAAACCGGGGAAATCAAAGAGCAAGAGGTATTTATTGGCGATTTGCCTTTGATGACCGATCGCGGCACGTTTATTATTAACGGAGCCGAACGGGTAATTGTCAACCAAATCGTGCGATCGCCAGGAGTTTACTACAAATCAGAAATCGATAAAAACGGGCGACGTACTTATTCAGCTAGCTTAATTCCCAACCGGGGAGCATGGCTGAAATTTGAAACAGACCGTAACGATTTGGTGTGGGTACGCATCGACAAAACCCGCAAACTCTCAGCGCAAGTACTCTTAAAAGCTTTAGGGTTATCAGACAACGAAATCTTTGACGCCTTACGCCACCCAGAGTATTTCCAAAAAACCATCGAAAAAGAAGGGCAATTCTCTGAAGAAGAAGCCCTGATGGAGTTATATCGAAAACTGCGTCCTGGTGAACCACCAACAGTTTTAGGTGGACAACAACTCCTAGACTCTCGTTTCTTTGACCCGAAACGCTATGACCTTGGTCGCGTTGGACGGTACAAACTCAACAAGAAATTGCGCCTTTCTGTTCCCGACACAATGCGCGTGTTGACTGCTGGCGATATCTTGGCAGCCGTAGATTACCTGATCAACCTAGAATATGACATCGGTAATATCGATGACATTGACCACTTGGGCAACCGTCGGGTAAGAAGCGTCGGTGAATTGCTGCAAAACCAAGTGCGGGTGGGCTTAAACCGCTTGGAGAGAATTATTCGGGAACGGATGACCGTATCCGATGCCGAAGTGCTAACTCCCGCTTCCTTGGTGAACCCCAAACCATTAGTAGCAGCAATTAAAGAATTCTTTGGTTCCAGCCAATTAAGTCAGTTCATGGATCAAACCAATCCTCTGGCAGAACTGACCCACAAACGCCGTCTAAGTGCCCTTGGCCCTGGTGGTTTAACCCGCGAACGCGCTGGTTTTGCCGTGCGAGATATTCATCCTAGTCACTATGGACGCATTTGCCCCATTGAGACGCCAGAAGGCCCCAACGCCGGATTAATTGGCTCCTTAGCAACCCATGCGCGGGTTAACCTGTATGGCTTCCTCGAAACACCATTTAGACCTGTAGAAAATGGGCGAGTCAGATTTGACCTGCCTCCAGCCTACATGACAGCCGATGAAGAAGATGATTTGCGGGTTGCTCCGGGAGATATTCCTGTAGATGAAACCGGGCACATTATTGGGCCATTAGTGCCAGTCCGTTATCGTCAAGAATTTTCCACCACAACACCAGAACAGGTGGACTACGTAGCAGTATCTCCCGTACAGATTGTATCGGTAGCAACCAGCATGATTCCCTTCTTGGAGCATGATGACGCTAACCGAGCGCTGATGGGATCGAACATGCAACGACAAGCAGTACCCCTGCTCAAGCCAGAACGTCCTCTAGTGGGTACTGGTTTGGAAGCCCAAGGAGCAAGAGACTCCGGGATGGTGGTTGTATCCCGTACCGATGGCGATGTCACTTATGTGGATGCTACAGAAATTCGCGTCCGTCCTAAACCTAATACCCCAGAAATTAAGTACACCCTTTCCAAGTACCAACGCTCAAACCAAGACACCTGTTTAAATCAAAAACCTCTTGTCCGCATTGGGGAACGGGTTGTTGCTGGTCAGGTATTGGCTGATGGCTCCTCCACCGAAGGCGGTGAATTGGCGCTAGGACAAAATATTGTTGTTGCCTATATGCCTTGGGAAGGCTACAACTACGAAGACGCGATTTTAATCTCTGAAAGACTGGTGCAGGATGATGTCTACACCTCAATTCACATTGAAAAATATGAAATTGAAGCTAGACAAACCAAACTGGGGCCAGAAGAAATTACCAGAGAAATTCCCAACGTCGGGGAAGATGCCTTGCGTCAGTTGGATGAACAGGGAATCATTCGCATTGGGGCATGGGTAGAAGCTGGAGATATCTTGGTAGGAAAAGTCACACCCAAGGGTGAATCTGACCAACCGCCAGAAGAAAAATTGTTGCGTGCAATTTTCGGTGAGAAAGCACGGGATGTGCGAGACAATTCTCTGCGAGTACCAAATGGTGAAAAAGGTCGCGTAGTTGATGTGCGCTTGTTTACTCGTGAACAAGGCGATGAACTGCCACCAGGAGCCAATATGGTAGTCCGGGTATATGTTGCTCAAAAACGCAAAATCCAAGTTGGCGACAAAATGGCAGGACGGCACGGTAATAAAGGGATTATTTCTCGGATATTACCAGCTGAAGATATGCCTTATTTGCCCGATGGTTCACCAGTAGACATTGTACTTAACCCGTTGGGCGTACCCAGTCGGATGAACGTTGGTCAAGTATTTGAATGCCTGTTGGGTTGGGCTGGTCAGACCTTGGGAGTGCGATTTAAGATTACTCCCTTTGATGAAATGTACGGGGAAGAGTCATCCCGCCGAATCGTGCATGGCAAATTGCAAGAAGCACGAGACGAAACAGGGAAAGACTGGGTATATAACCCAGATAACCCAGGCAAAATCATGGTGTATGACGGTCGTACAGGTGAACCCTTTGACCGAGCAATCACTATCGGTGTGGCTTACATGCTGAAACTGGTGCATTTGGTGGATGATAAGATCCACGCTCGTTCCACAGGCCCATACTCACTGGTGACTCAGCAACCCTTGGGTGGTAAAGCACAACAAGGTGGTCAGAGATTTGGAGAAATGGAAGTGTGGGCATTGGAAGCCTTTGGTGCAGCTTACACCTTACAGGAATTGCTCACAGTTAAATCTGACGATATGCAAGGACGAAATGAAGCGTTAAATGCGATCGTTAAAGGTAAGGCAATTCCTCGACCTGGAACTCCAGAATCCTTTAAGGTGCTAATGCGCGAGTTGCAATCATTGGGGTTAGATATTGCTGTTCATAAGGTAGAAACCCAAACAGACGGCAGTTCCCTGGATGTAGAAGTCGATTTGATGGCAGACCAATCAGCCCGTCGCACACCTCCTCGACCAACATACGAATCTCTTTCCCGCGAATCGCTGGAAGACGACGAATAAGGAGTGCTGAGTGCTGAGTGCTGAGTGCTGAGTATTAAAAAACTCAGTAATTGGCATTTAGCACTTGGATATCTCTTAATTCAAACCTTAAAACTAAATATACTCAAAACTCATAACTCGAAACTCAGCACTTAAGTATGAGACCTGCCCAAACTAATCAGTTTGACTACGTAAAAATCGGCTTGGCTTCCCCGGAACGCATTCGCCAGTGGGGCGAGAGAACATTGCCCAATGGTCAAGTAGTCGGTGAAGTTACCAAGCCAGAAACTATTAATTACCGAACTCTCAAGCCAGAAATGGATGGCTTGTTTTGTGAGCGCATCTTTGGCCCAGCGAAAGATTGGGAATGCCATTGTGGCAAGTATAAAAGAGTTCGTCATAGAGGGATTGTCTGTGAACGCTGTGGGGTAGAAGTCACTGAGTCACGGGTGCGTCGTCACCGAATGGGCTATATTAAACTCGCCGCACCAGTAGCTCACGTTTGGTATCTCAAGGGTATTCCTAGCTATATTTCCATCCTGTTGGATATGCCCTTGCGGGATGTCGAGCAGATTGTCTATTTCAACTCTTATGTTGTCCTGAGTCCAGGTAATGCCGAAACTTTAACTTACAAACAGCTACTGAGTGAAGACCAGTGGTTGGAAATAGAAGACCAAATTTATAGCGAAGATTCCGTGCTGCAAGGCGTAGAAGTAGGTATTGGGGCTGAAGCGCTGTTGCGTTTGCTCGCCGATATCAATTTAGAACAAGAAGCCGAAAGCCTACGCGAAGAAATTGGCAACGCCAAAGGACAAAAGAGAGCCAAGCTAATTAAGCGACTGCGGGTAATTGACAACTTCATCGCTACTGGTTCAAAACCAGAGTGGATGGTAATGGCAGTTATTCCTGTGATTCCTCCCGACTTGCGCCCAATGGTGCAACTAGATGGCGGACGGTTTGCCACAAGCGATTTAAATGATCTGTATCGGCGGGTAATTAACCGCAACAATCGTTTGGCACGCTTGCAGGAAATTTTGGCACCAGAAATTATTGTACGGAACGAAAAGCGGATGCTGCAAGAAGCAGTGGATGCTTTGATTGACAATGGTCGTCGGGGACGCACTGTGGTCGGGGCAAATAACCGACCCCTGAAATCTTTGTCCGACATTATTGAGGGTAAGCAAGGACGTTTCCGACAAAACTTGTTAGGTAAACGGGTTGACTACTCTGGACGTTCTGTAATTGTGGTCGGGCCAAAGCTAAAAATTCACCAGTGCGGTTTGCCTAGAGAAATGGCAATTGAGCTATTTCAACCATTTGTGATTAACCGCCTGATTCGTAGCGGCATGGTAAATAACATCAAAGCTGCGAAAAAGCTGATATCCCGCAATGATCCCAGTGTTTGGGATGTGCTGGAAGAGGTGATTGAAGGACACCCTGTAATGCTAAACCGGGCACCAACATTGCACCGCTTGGGTATTCAGTCTTTTGAACCAATTTTAGTAGAAGGTAGAGCGATTCAACTGCATCCTCTGGTGTGTCCAGCGTTTAACGCCGACTTTGACGGCGACCAAATGGCGGTACACGTCCCTCTTTCTTTAGAAAGTCAGGCTGAAGCGCGGTTATTAATGTTGGCTTCTAACAATATTTTGTCACCAGCCACAGGTAAACCGATTATCACGCCTAGCCAAGATATGGTGTTGGGAGCCTATTATTTAACAGCAGAAAATCCCGGTGCGACAAAAGGGGCAGGAAATTACTTTTCTTCGCTAGAGGATGTAATTATGGCTTTCCAGCAAGATCAAATTGACTTGCACGCCTATATTTACGTAAGGTTTGACGGTGAAATAGAATCAGACCAACCGGATACAGAACCCGTGAAAGTGACGGAAAACGAGGATGGTACCCGCACATTACTCTATAAGTTCCGTCGAGTCAGACAAGACGCTAAAGGCAATGTACTTTCGCAGTATATATACACAACTCCTGGCCGCGTTATTTATAACAATGCCATTCAGGAAGCACTAGCAAGTTAATTCGTAATTTCTAAATCGTAATTCGTAATTGAAGAATTAATTACGAATTACGTAGCTTGCTTCTTGCCATTAGCGTAGCATCTCGTAGAGAAGGCAAGTATCATCAATTACGAATGATTTTGACTAATCACGAAAATGGAAGTTTACTGCACTCGTCCACGTTGTCCACGCCCACAAAACTATTTTGCCGATTTAGATGATGTTACGACACTGAAAACAACCCAGCAAAAGTATTGCACTACCTGTGGTATGCCACTGATGCTAGATGGTCGATACGTGCCAACTAAATTGCTGGGAAGGGGCGGGTTTGGAGCAGCATTTTTGGCACGCGATCGGCGAATACCAGGAATGCGTCAATGCGTGGTTAAGCAGTTTCAACCAGCGGGAAATTTAACTTTAAATCAACTGCAACAAGCACAGTTGATGTTTGAGAGAGAGGCAGAAGTTTTAGCACAACTTGGTAACGATCACGAGCAAATACCTGACTTATTTGCCTTCTTTCCAGTGATAGTTAATAGTTTGCAACCAGGACAGCAAGACCAATTTTTTTACTTAGTACAAGAATATATTGATGGGCAAAACTTAGAGGAAGAATTAGTTCAACAAGGTAAATTTTCTGAGCAGCAAGTGTTGGAGGTGCTGGAGGAAATCCTGAAGGTACTAAAGTTTGTCCATCATAGAGGCATTATCCACAGAGATATTAAACCCTCTAACATCATGCGCCGTCGTGATGGTAGACTTTTTTTACTAGATTTTGGCGCAGTTAAGCAAGTAACAAATGTTGCACTGGGTTCTGCTGCTTCTTCTACAGGAATTTATTCGATGGGCTTTGCACCGCCTGAGCAGATGGCTGGAGGTCAAGTATTCCCATCTACAGATTTATACGCCTTAGCTGTAACTCTTATTACCTTGTTGACAAATCAGGAAGCAGTTAAACTATTTGATGCCTATAGCAACCAGTGGAAATGGCGAACCCAAGTGACTGTCAGCCCTCGCCTTGCTGACATATTAGACAAAATGCTGTTACCTGCTGCCAATCAGCGCTTCCAGTCAGCCCAGGAGGTTTTAGATGCACTTAACTCACAGGCGGTTCAAGCCCCTGCACAACTTAATTCGCCCTCTGTAACACTTCCGCCACAACCGTCAAAAGGTT
Organism: Nostoc cf. edaphicum LEGE 07299; assembly: GCF_015207245.1. Classification (GTDB taxonomy): domain Bacteria; phylum Cyanobacteriota; class Cyanobacteriia; order Cyanobacteriales; family Nostocaceae; genus Nostoc; species Nostoc edaphicum_B. Next base: position 354 of record NZ_JADEXF010000104.1, on the reverse strand, counting down.
CTAATCCCGTCGTTCCCCGCCGTCCACCAACTCAACCGACATTTTCTACAGTGGAATTATTGGGTGGGGCGGCATTTAGTGGATTTGAGGGTTCATTGATAGCGATCGCTCTCTTCAGTCTCGTAAAATCAGAAATAGTTACTTTAAGTGTTGCATGTGTGATTTTAGGAATACTGATATTTGCCCAAACGAGGCGGTGGATTGAGAAGTTCGATTTATTAATTATTCCGGCAATTACTTTTGCGATTATTTTTTTTCTCCCCTTTTTACAGGGTGGTCTTGGTATCGTGAACGTAGTAATTTTATCAATTGCATCAGCCTTGGTAGCTATTTCACTGACAGCTATATTTAGAC
>NZ_JADEXF010000103.1 GCF_015207245.1 Nostoc cf. edaphicum LEGE 07299 | reverse complement strand
GAATCTTATCTGTCAAGCGGTAGAATTTGAAATTCCTGGTTCGTCTCGACGTTACTCGGCTGATTTTATCCTTTACCATCAGTTTTCTGGGTTAGCTCTCGATATTGAGATTGATGAACCTTATGCTGGAGATACAGGTAAACCTCACCACTGCATTGATGTTGATGATGATAAAATCCGTAACCGTTTTTTCTTAGAGCGCAATTGGGGTGTGGTGAGATTTGCAGAAGTTCAGGTGGTGCGTCATCCTTGGAGTTGTTGTAAGGCGATCGCTCAAATCATCGCTCGGTTGACTGGAGATGATAGTGTATTCATATTATTGCAAAAATTAGCTGATGTTCCTTTACAAAAACAGTGGACAAAGCGTGAGGCTAGGCTGATGGCTAAGAACAATTATCGTCAGTCTTATTTACCAAAAATGGGAAAGTAAAACTAGACATAGTACCTTCAACGAAGAGGCAGGGGGAAGGGGGCTCTTAGCTGGGGGGAAATGACCCCATCTAAGAGCCGTGAAGCGGAGTGGAACATGGGTCTGAGTTCCCCACTTCTAATAAGTGGTTCTCGAATTGATTGGGTCGAATCCCCCTTTCTGTTCCTTCTCCCCTGCTCCCTGCTCCCTTGCCTCTTCTTCAATACTCATTTTTAATAATCATATAGTCTCCCCAGAATAGGGCTACCGTGTACACACAAGTATTTTAGAGTTGTCCCACACCGTTTTAATCCTGTACAAAGATATGTGTACACAGTAGATTATGGGTAAAAATTGGAATGGTATTACATCGATTTTGTCAACCTTGCGTTAACTAATCTTTTTGGTTTTCTTACGCATTGCTTTTTTGATTTGCGGTGTGACTTCCACTTACGAATGCTCATAGCGACAGAGCCAAAATCCCGACTGGCAAAGGCTGTTGTTTTATTCGCACTGTGCCAAATTGTATCTGCCTCAGTTGGTTCGAGTGGAGGTTTACAGCGATCGCAATATTGGTCAAATAGTTGGCGTGGTTCGGGATGATAAACGATTCGGTGTCCGGTAAGTAAATTAGATGTACCTAGTAGATTACGAGCTAATTTGTAGCCAGAATTGTTTCTGTTTCCCTCAGATTCACCATAAGTTAGTAAAGTGCGATCGCTCAAAGTTAAACAGATAGATAAAGGAACAGACACTCCGCTAGCGCGTAGTTGTTTAAGAGATGAGCGATTATCTCTGGTTGTAGCCTGTGTTACTGTCCCTCGTCGGCAATGTAAGGTTGAGCGAGGGACAGTCACAGAAGGTTGCAGTAGCGCTGCTTGTGGGTCGATAACTTCTCCATTTTTCGCTCTTGTGAGAAGCTGCACCCACTTGCGCCAGCGTTGCTCAGAAAGTTCGTAGGGAAATAAGGCTGTAGAATCAAATGCGGTTTCTAGTTCTTCCACATTGTACTGACAGTTTGAACAATGCTCTAGGGTAATGGGGATGGTTGCACTCAATATTCCATCCACCACCCGTCTGCGAAGCATACCTGGCAGTCTCATGGAACGAGCTAAGTTGCAAATGGCTGGATCTGCGTTTTGGATAATCGTCAGTTGGCGATTGAGATACAGCCATTCAGCAGGATTTAAGGAATGGTTGCATTTAAAGTAAACGTGCAAGGATTTCCCACCTGTGTAAACTACGGCGGCGGGTTCCAAGTTGATTTCATCCCTTAGCCGGTTTACAGCTTGTCGCTGCTCACTCAATCCCAAATCATCAATTTCGTAGAACAAACATTGGCATTGACTAACGTGCTGATTGCTGATGCCCTTGTCTGGTTGGTTGGGGTAAAAGCTGACTGTAGCACCAAGATATGACATTTTAAATGCCAATGCCCAACCATCAGCATAGCGTTTAGGTGTCAGCCGCCAGCAGGTGTTGCCCTTTTTGTCTCGACCTCCGTAAGTACAGCAGTAGAGTTGAAATCCTTGCTGGGTGATTTTACCGCAGAGAATGTAGTGGGAGTAGAAAAATTGACCATTGCGACAGTAGTTATTCCAGTTTTTAGGTATCATTTCTGTAGGCAAGTCCCAAGAAATCCTGAGCCAAATTTTGGTTCCGGTGGTAAAGCCTATTTGTCTAAGAAATTTAATCGTTGTTTCTCTGGGATTTAAGGTCATGGCAGTTATGCCTAGAGAGTTTATCCCTCTCTAAGTGGCGTTAGCTGCGCTAGAACCAGCTTCTTCACATATAAATTTTTGCCTGAAACCTTTAATTAGCTTGGCTCACTCAGGAAAAAATGATAACTGATATCAAAGTTCCCAACTTTGAAGCTCTGGGATTCGCCTTTGGTTGGGTTGCGAGTGATTGTTAGTTAGCATCCCATTCCAACCAGCTTCACCGGGAGAAACTTGTTTGGCTTGAGGTAGTTCAGCCAGTATCTCAGCTATCAAGTCCTCAACTTTCTCATTATTTTTAAAAGCGATGACTACTGTATCGATCGCTCGCAAAAATTCTAAAGGTATTTGCTCGCTATCGCCTACACTCCAATATAATGTAGGTTTGCGCTTTTCTTTGTCAACAGTTGATTCTAAGGCAATGACAGAGAGAACTTCAATCGGGTCACTTAGTAGCACTGCTCTTTCTACTGTGGCATCTGTAGCAATCCAAAAACTACCTTTTTTTGTCGGTTCAGAGTTCAGGGGAATGGCGGTGAAGTCACCTGTTGGTTCTAGCTGCTTGGCAAGAGTTGGAAGATCATCGAGCGTGCGTTCCACAAATATTGCTTGACCTGTTTGACTTGCATAGAGCCAATCCTTTTCATACAATTCTGTGAGCAGAGAATTGGGTAAATTGTACTGCTGGCTTAAGTTTAGGCGTATTTGCTCCCAGTTTGTTGGTTCTAGTATAGGCAAAGAGTTTGTTTGAGTAACTGCTGGTATGGGATTTTCAACAGTTTGCTCCATGAGTTTCTGGATACGTTTGTCATCCCGCTTGGGATTGTAGTTTACACCTCGATGCTTTTGTAAACCAGGAAAGGTATATGCTTTACCAAGATGCGTACCACTAAAAGCCACACCATCAAGTTGGTAACTAATGCCTTTGACAATGCCTGTGCGAGTATAACCAACGCGGACATTAATACCTTGTTGTTGCGTTCGCTCTATTAGCTCTGGCATAGTGGGATGGTCGTGGGTTGCTTGGTCGAGCGATCGCTGAAGTCTCACTCTAACGCTCTCCTCTCCAGTTCTGGCAAGTTGCCTACGTTCACCAGTAGTTGGACTGTGCTTATCTTTTTCCCAACTTGGTTGCACCGATTGCAAATTGTATTCCTGCTCCAACTTGCGAATTACCGCTTCACTTCTGCGATCGTCCCAGCTATCAGAAACTGTAGTCCCATCTAATTGAATGCGACTGGCAGCAATATGTATGTGTTCATGAGTCCGGTCAGTATGCCGCACTACGACATATTGGTTCATATCAAAACCCATTGCTTGCAGATACTTCTGGGCGATTTCATCCCAAGTATCATCATCTAAACTCTCTTTGTGGGCCAAACTGAGAGAAGCGTGATAAACAGCCCTGCTCACCTTCGGGTTTAATCTTCGAGATATACCAAATTCAGCTGCTAATTCGCGTGGGTTTGTTCCTTCCATATTCCCACCGATTTGTCTTGCTCCATCTTTGCCAAAGAGGTAGTTTAGCAGTCCCCGAAAACTTTTACCTTTGATGTGCTTACCAATCATCCTTCATCTTGCAAATCAGTGATTAAATCAATTTCAGCAATCTCTCGCCGTACCTGTTTCACCAAATCTCTTACCTGTGACAACAATGCTCTATCTACGACCACAGGTTCTCCCATGAGTACTGAAGTATTGATTGCTTTAGCTATTTGGTTGAGGTTATTACCTATTTTCCCCAACTCCCAGTAAGTTTGGCCTGCTACTTTTGTGGCACGCCTGGGCAATTTATTTTTCAGAGTCTTGGCACGAAACAACTCACTCATAGTGAGATTATTTTCATCTGCCATTAACTGTGCTTTCTCGTATTCTGCCAAAGTCAGTCTAATGTCTATCCTGTGTGAGCGTTTTTGTCGCATTATTGATGCATTAGTCATTAGCTATTTTAAGTTTGACGACAGCATTATCATTTGTCATTGACCAAGCGGTTACTTACGATTCTGGTTCGATGCCAAGATGCGATGCGAGATAAATGGAATGCGCTGCAATAGCTTTGGTTGAGTACTAAGAAAGTCAAGATAGCGTTGCTCAGGAGTATCTCGATATAGCGAAAGCGATCGCCTACGGCGGAGCATAGCTCATCGCGCAATTAAAAAGCTAATCCGCCCAAACCTTGCAGAAATTTTCTAGGCTAAACTTTTACAGAGAATTTTCGTATCATCTCCCCTCTGTCACGGTGGTTGACCTACTTAGGTAGGGGAACCGTGAAAGGAGGGCAAGTTTGTTGCCGCACCTGGGGGGTGCGTTTTTTCTCCCCAGAAAAAATGTCCGGACAGCAACATAGCTTGCTACTCACCAAAGGTTTTTTTGGGCTACTCAAATTAAAAACATCAGTGGCATTGAGTTGGCATTTAAGTGGCACTGAACTGGCATTTTTTGACCATTTTCTTATCAATAACTAAGCTTATTGATAAGAAGAATATATACATAATGTATGCAGTGGCGTTGAATTGGCGCTTAATTGGGATTGAATTGGCACTCAAGTGACGCTTAAGTGGCGTTGAATTGGCATTTGAGTGGCGTATTTTTGAATTCAATAGCATAAAAATAACTACTTGAGAAAATGCAGCAAAAAAATAACCAATGGGCTAATTTTTTGCCTTATAAAAATGGTCAGTGGGTAGATTGGCATGATTTCTATTTGCACTTAACTTAAAGGAAAGCTTTTAGGTAAACCACAGTCAATGTCAAACTTGATAGTCAGTTTTGACCCTGGTGCTTCCTTGACCAAGATTGTTTACGAACTAGCAACTGAAGGCAAACCATGTTTGATGACAATGGAACCAGAGATGCTGAAGTTGCCTCAAAGTTCGATTGACGCTTATATGTCGAGTCGCAAGGGTTTGGAATCTCCTAAACCAGCAGATGAAGCCTGGGTGTCAAGTTCTGCGGATGGTGATACACAATGTACGGTAGTTGGATTCCTGGCACGGCAGTTTTCAGCATCTGCCAGACTCGATAAGCTCAAGTACGAAACCTCAATTCACAAAGCCCTGGCAGTTATTGGTGCGATCGCTCAACACAACAAATTGCCTAACAGGTTTTCACTATCACTGACCTCACTACTACCCTATGGTGAATATCAAAATCGCCAAGCATTTGAGCAACAGTTGCAGTCTGCACTCAAGGATTTTAGGTTTCGGGGTCAAAGGTTGCGGGTGAAACTGGAGCGATTCGAGTGCTTACCCGAAGGTGCAGGATTGGCAATGATTCGCCAACGCCAGAATGGTAAAGAATGGTTTAACGCCCAAACCATCGCAGTGCTAATGTTCGGGCATCGCAACACCAGCCTTCTATTATTTGAACGGGGCAAGATGACGGCGGGTTACACCAATGGACTGGGCTTTCACCAAATGGTAAAGCGAGTAATTGAGCGCACATCTGGACAGGATGCCACTGCTTTAACCTCTGCCATCTATGCAGCCGGTTCAGATATCACGGCTGACAACCAAGCAATTCGCGCTCTAGTCAAAAGCAGAGAACCTAAAAATCTTGATTATGAATTGCAGATGATTGTTAATGCCATTGCTACAGCTAAAACTGAGTATTGGTCTAGGCTTTACGATTGGCTGGAATCAACTTTACCTGCGGTGAACGAGGTGATTTTGAGTGGTGGCGCAGCATTGTACTTAGAGCAAGAGTTACAAGATTGTTTTCAAGAAATTTCCACTTATTGGGGTGCTGACTTACAACAGCAGGTACAAGAAGTATTCAAGGATAAAAGGAATGATTATTGCCATACTTTCCGAGAACAGGAAGCTTTGTCGTTTAGGTTGATTGATGCGTTTGGTTTGTTTATGCGGTTTAGAGCGCAAATCGAGAAATTAGCATGACTACAAATAAAAAACAACCCAAAAATAATGACAATAATAGACAGCCCAATAGTAGCGGTAGTCGCAGGCTGTCTGAAGGAACTGATACTGACAGACAAAGACAATATAAAAATTTGACTCTTCGGCTTCGTGCTTACTCAAATACTGTTGATGCAAAGCTAATTATATATTTGCAAAAAAGAAATGGGGTCAGTACTAGCAAAGAGATGGTGTTACAGGCATTACGAATGTGTTGGTTGCCTTTAGCATATCAAGCTCAAGCAAATGCGGATGTAGAAATTAGTGATAAAGAGGTGCGTCAGGTAGGGTTAATTTGTTGTCATGCCCTGGAGCAACATTTGGCTTATTTGCGAATGGAACTAGGATTACCGCATAAATCAAGTGATGTTTTGCCTGTACCTCTCAGCACTATGACCAATCCTCAAACGCTTGCTACTATGTTCGGGCTAGAAATTGGTAATAGTGGTGGTATTGATGATGAAAATGATAGTAATGCTAGCGCTAAAGGTAAAACGAAAGGCAATGGCAGTAGTAATAGTGACAACCAGCCAAAACACAAAATAGATTCTGATTCATTCATTCCTGGTGAGGGGTCTTTCTATGATGAAACAGACGATATGTTTGAGAATATTTAAGTATTTATTAATGCACATTTAGTCAAATCACAAAGGAGATTTCAGATGGCAGCAATTCACTTCATGGATGGTGAAAAAGGTGGAGTTGGCAAGTCTTTGTTTGCACGGGTTATGGTGCAATACTGCATTGACAACAAACTCTCTTATGAATTGGTAGAAGCAGACCAAAGTAATCCAGATGTGGGCGCATTTTACCCAGATAATCATAAAACAGCAGTTTTTAGCGAATCAGAGCGTAAAGCTTACGATGCTGATGAAATTTTTAATTTAGCACTAACAACTTCTGTCATTGTCAATTTACCTGCTCAAGTATACCCAGCAGTAACTGATTGGATTGAGCGGAATCAAATCCTAGAAATTACTGGGAAAAATAAGGTCAAAATATATAAGTGGTTTGTTTGTAGTGGTGGATATGACAGCGTTCAATTATTTATGCAATCTCTCGAACGCTTTGAGAACAAGATTAAGCACATATTTGTACGCAATTATGGTTTATGCGATGACTGGAAACATGTAGATGGACGTAAGAATTTACAGGATTTAATCAAAGCTCATAAAGTAGCTGTCATCAATTTTCCCAAGTTCAGCTATCGAGAGCGGGATATCCTTGATGCCAATCAGATAAATTTTTCTGCGGCTAGAGATTATGGAGAGTTAGGTGTATTGGGTAAGCAGCGATTACACAATTTTCTCAAAAAAGCTTCTGAGGAAATTGAGAAAGCTAAAATTTGGAATCTTCCGACAGCTTCAATTACTGCCCCGACAGAAAAAGTTGATGATGCTAATGTTAACGGCAAAGTTGCTACCAAGAAGTAATCTAATTCAGGAGTGGTGTAGATGGATAGCGGTGCATTTAGCCTGTGCAATTAATTTTACTTTTTTACTCAGGACTGTTTTGATGAAATCTCCCACAATCAAATCGGATTACCAAATGAGCGTAGGGTACGAAGGCGCTAATTAGCTAAAAGCAAATACAGATATGAGTAATTCTCACACTGAAGAACTCGATTTAGACGATGATTTTTTGGATTCAGTAGCCGCTAGAGGCAAAGGACTGAGCCAAATTCCTTACCCAACTTTACTAGATTTAGCCATTCGAGGTAAAGATGATTCATTTAAAGCTAGGGTTTGGGAAATAGTAGTCCAAACCGGACTTGACCCTGATGACCCAGCATTTCTGATGATGATTGCTACTGGCAGGCTGCAAGTACTGTTGGAAGACAATCCCAAAGAAATGGAAGCAATGTTTGACCTGTGGCAAACGCAGCTTTATGACCATCTTCAGACATATGAAAAGGCCGCAGTAAAAGGTCAGCAAAAAGCGATCGCTCAGGCTGTGACAGGATTAATTAGGCGTACTGAATTTGAGCGTGCTATTCATTCAGTTCCTTCTCTAATTGCTGCGGGAATACTGCTATTAATTGCAGCTGGAGTAGGCGGACTGGTAAGTGTAGGTGGAATGTCTTGGTATCAATCCAGTCATCTAGATCCTGCTGGGCCACGCCAACTCACACAAGCCCAAGCCAATGCTTTGGAATGGGCAACCAGTAATGAAGGTAAGTTTGCTCACAACCTAATGCAATGGAATCAAGATTTGCTGAGTCGTGACCAAAACGGTCAA